>CBFHXE010000004.1:0-82980 GCA_965659715.1 uncultured Paracoccaceae bacterium
CAAAGGTCACTCTCAACTCGCACTAATTTCAAGCTAAACCGCGACACTGCTCTTACAGAGTGGCGCTCTCTTATCGCCTCGTAAAATCCACGCTCTCCAGGCTTCTGATGCTTGAGCCGATTTGTCTGACAGCACCTTTCGTGAAATTGACAAAGATTTATCAGTTATCACAGTCAAATATACAACCACTTCAATCATGAAAGACATCTTCAAAGCAGACAGACTTATAAACAAAAACGCAGTACCGCTCTCACTGAGTGGGCCAAATCTGCGCTTCATAGGTTTGCATGATCGTGGCACTTTGATACGGGTTAGGCTTTGTCTGACAACTCCGTTTATAGCATTACGGGTGCAGTCTTTGCAAAGGCGTCCAATTCAAGCAGTTTTGCGTTGATCCGGTTGATCTTTGGCATCGAAGAAAGATCAATTTCCCATCTATTGGCATTGTAAATCTGCGGCACAAGACAGATGTCAGCAAGTGTCACCTGATCTCCATAGCAATAGATGTCATCGCCAAGCATAGTTTCAAAAGCGGCAAGCCCGGGGGTAATAAATTCTTTCATCCAGGCCATAACGCTTAGATTTCCGCCAGAGCTTTCACTGACGAACTTTGCCACTTTCAAGTTACACACCGGATGAATTTCCATAGCGATTGCATACGACAAAGCACGGACACGCGCCCGGCCGATAGGGTCTTGGGGCAAAAATCCCAAACCGCGTGTTTCATCCAGATATTCAATGATCGCCAAAGACTGTGTCAGGCTAATCTCGTCAATCTCAAGCACTGGCACCAGCCCTTGCGGATTGCGGCTTAGGTGTTCGGGTGAGCGCTGGGCGCCTTTGACAAGGTCGATGGGCAGATTTTGCCATTCAAGACCAGCAAGCCCCAAGGCTATGCGAACGCGGTAGCTTGCAGAAGATCGCCAATAGTCAAACAGATTGATCATTCTTGATCCTCCAGAATTTTGTCTAACCCAGCTTCAAGACCTGCAAAGGCTTTCCCCAGCAGGTTTTCAATTTCCTGCTGAAAACGATCGGCCAATGGCAGCAGGTCAGTCATGAGGCTTTGGCCTTCGGATGTAAGGTGCAAATGCAGCAAACGACGGTCGGTTTCGTTGATGTTCTTTGAGATGTATCCCGCCTTTTCAAGCCTTTTGGCAGCACGGCTTACTTTGGATTTTTCCATTGCGACGCGCGCTTCTATATCCCGAACAGACGTCCCATCGGACTGGGAAAGATGCACCAGTACCCGCCATTCGGGGTTCGAGATGCCAAATTGGTCCCGATACTGGCGGGCAAAAGCATCTGAAAGCTTTTGCGCTGCAACAGTCAGGCGATAGGGACTAAATCCGGCTAAATCAAAAAGGGGTAATTGGTTCATTCGACCTCACTGTAAATCTGACTTGAAAATTTGTACTGCTCTTATCATCAAAGCGTAAATTCATTGCAAATGCAACAAAATCCTTGACGTCGTTGCATTTGCAATAAATACTCCACCTCAGCGACCGGAGAGATTTTCATGACCAAACATGATGTGCAAAACGAAATAACCCGCGAGGCTAGCCAAGCTGGCCCCCATGCAGGGTACCTGCCGGGTTTCGGCAACGATTTTGAAACCGAAGCTTTGCCGGGGGCTTTGCCCCAGGGCCAAAATAGTCCGCAAAAATGTAACTATGGGCTATACGGTGAACAGCTTTCGGGCACGCCCTTCACGGCGCCTCAAAACCAAAATGAACGCACTTGGTGTTACCGCATTCGCCCTTCTGTAAAGCATACAGGTCGGTTTGAACGCATTGATCTGCCGTATTGGAACTCTGCACCTTTGATTGTTGAGGGCGTGACCTCTTTGGGTCAATGCCGGTGGGACCCTCTGCCTCTGCCAAAAGAAAAGCTCACATGGCTCACCGGCATGCGAACAATGACCACGGCGGGCGATGTGAACACTCAAGTTGGCATGGCCAGCCATGTTTATCTGGTCAGCGCCTCGATGGAGAATGAATATTTTTATTCCGCCGACTCCGAATTGCTGGTTGTGCCGCAACAGGGCCAGCTACGCTTTGCAACAGAGTTGGGCATCATCGACATAGGACCCGAAGAAATTGCCATTCTCCCGCGCGGCTTGGTCTACCGTGTCGAGGTTCTTGACGGACCATGTCGCGGATTTGTGTGTGAAAACTACGGTCAAAAATTTGATTTGCCCGGGCGCGGACCAATCGGGGCCAACTGCATGGCCAATCGTCGGGATTTTAAAACGCCGGTGGCCGCGTTTGAAGACAAAGAGGTGCCGTCGTCGGTTGTGGTCAAATGGTGTGGTCAATTTCACCGAACGAACATCGGGCACAGCCCGTTGGATGTGGTGGCATGGCATGGAAATTATGCACCCTGCAAATATGATCTGAAAACCTACTGCCCTGTTGGTGCGGTTTTGTTTGATCACCCGGACCCGTCAATTTTTACTGTTTTGACAGCCCCGTCAGGTGTGGATGGTACAGCAAACATCGACTTTGTTCTGTTCCGGGACCGTTGGATGGTGGCTGAAAATACATTCCGCCCGCCGTGGTATCACAAAAATATAATGTCGGAGTTGATGGGCAATATTCATGGCCAATACGATGCCAAACCCGAAGGCTTTGTTCCCGGTGGGATTAGCCTTCATAATATGATGGTGCCGCACGGACCGGATCGTGATGCATTCGAAGGTGCCTCAAATGGCACATTAAAGCCCCACAAACTCGATCATACCATGTCATTCATGTTTGAAACCCGATTTCCACAGCACCTGACCCAGTTTGCGGCAAAAGAGGCTTTGATCCAGGACACATATATTGACTGCTGGGCATCGATAGACAAAAAATTTGATGGAACGCCCGGATTGAAGTAATTTAAGTGAACATAAGGACTACCGAAATGCCTTTAGAGCAAAGCTGGGTTACAAGCGCGAATTCTGCAGAAAGCGCTTTCCCATTAAACAACCTACCTTTGGGATCAATGAAAACCGAAAGCGGTGCGGCCTGCACCGTTGCTATCGGCGATTTTGCGATAAACCTAACGGCGGCAGAGGCTTCAGGAGTGATCCGTTTTTCAAAGCCGCTTTGCGCGGATGGAAACTGGGATCGTTTGATTGCCGAGCGATCTGAAATCTGGGCAGATTTTCGTAAAACGCTAAAGTCAGCATTGGCTGCGGGCAGCCCTTCGGAGCCCGGCTTAAAACCCTATATTGTGCCATTGGCAGATATCACTGCGAATATGCCATTTACCGTTGCGGAATACACTGACTTTTATGCTGGCCGCCATCACGCCACCAATGTCGGCACTATGTTTCGCGGCGCTGAAAACGCTCTGCCGCCAAATTGGCTTCACATTCCCATTGGCTATAACGGCCGCGCTTCTTCTGTGGTGGTGTCCGGCACGGATGTGCGCCGCCCTTGGGGGCAGCTAAAAGGCCCAAACGATGATCTGCCAAAATTTGCACCCTGTGCGCGGTTTGATTTTGAATTGGAAATGGGCGCAATAGTCGGCAGGCCCAGCACCGGACCGGTTTCTGTGGCGCAAGCTGATGCGATGATTTTCGGCTATGTTTTACTTAATGATTGGTCGGCGCGTGATATTCAGGCCTGGGAATATCAGCCCTTGGGTCCATTTCAGGCCAAGGCCACGGCAACCTCTATTTCGCCTTGGATCGTGATGAAAGAGGCCCTTGAGCCATGTCGAACTGAAACACCCCAACGTGAATTTGAGTTGCTGCCGCATTTGCGGGATTGTGGACCGATGCTTTATGATATCGACCTTGAAGTTAGCCTCGCGCCGCAGGGCCATGAGCCTAGCACTTTGGCGCGCACAAATTACCGTGAAATGTACTATTCCTCTGCCCAGCAATTGGCCCATCATACGACCAGTGGTTGCCCCATGAGAAGCGGCGATCTGCTTGGATCGGGAACTATTTCGGGACCTGAAAAGCACCAACGGGGCAGCCTTCTTGAACTGAGCTGGGGCGGTAAAGAACCTTTGGAACTCACCACAGGCCAGAGCCGTTCATTTATGCAAGATGGCGATAAACTGACGCTGTCGGGACAGGCGCAGGGCGACGGATATGTAATCGGGTTTGGAGAGTGTTCGGGTGTGGTTTTGCCTGCGCTTTCAGACCCCTTTGAGGGAGAGACCTAATGAGCAAGGCTTTCGCATCAGCTGGCGATCTTGAAGAAAAACAGATCAGCTTTACCGAAGTGGGCGAAGGGCTCTATGCGTTTACCGCCGAAGGTGATCCAAACTCTGGGGTTATCATCGGCGACGACAGCGTTATGATTGTCGAAGCTCAGGCAACACCACGCTTGGCGCAAAAAGTCATCGATTGCGTGCGCTCCGTAACGGATAAGCCAATCAGCCATTTGGTGCTGACCCATTACCACGCGGTGCGCGTGCTTGGCGCATCTGCTTACGGCGCTGGGCAGATTATCATGTCGGAAAAAGCAAGGGCCATGGTTGCCGAGCGCGGTCAGGAAGATTGGGATAGCGAATTTCAACGCTTTCCACGGTTGTTCCAAGGCCATGAAAGTATTCCGGGCCTCACCTGGCCCACCACGACCTTTAATGGCCGAATGAGCGTCTATCTGGGCAAGCGCCGGGTAGATATCCTGCAGATGGGCCGGGCGCATACGGCGGGGGATGCTGTGATTTACGTACCGGATCAAAACGTGATGTTTACCGGTGACATCGTTGAATACCGTTCGGCCTGCTATTGCGGCGATGGGCATTTTCACGACTGGCCAGATACGCTTGAAAATATCCGCAGATGGGATGTTGATGCCATTGCGCCGGGGCGGGGGGATGCTTTGGTTGGAAAGGAAATGGTCAACACCGCGCTCGATGCGACCCGAGATTTTGTGCTGTCAACCTATCGTCCAGCAGCCCGCGTTGCTTTGCGGGGGGGCAGTTTGAAAGAGGCTTGGGACGCAGTGCGCGCGGAATGTGATCCTAAGTTTGGCGATTATGCAATTTATGAGCATTGCCTTCCGTTCAATGTGGCGCGCGCCTATGACGAGGCATTGGATATCGACACGCCCCGCATTTGGACCGCTCAGCGTGATCTAGATATGTGGGCCGCACTGCAGGGTTAGTTTTATAAGGAAACCAACCAATGGCATTTGATTATAAGCTGTTTGAGTATGTAAGCCCGCCCGGTCTTCACAGTGCAGAGCCCCGCCATCCTGTGGTCATTGTGGGTGCTGGGCCAATTGGGCTTGCCGCTGCGCTTGAATTGGCCAACTATGGGGTTTCGAGCATCGTGCTGGACGACAACAATGTGGTGTCCGTGGGCAGCCGTGCAATTTGTTGGTCCAAAAGATCGTTAGAGATCCTTGATCGGATTGGAATTGGTGAGGCCTGTGTTTCCAAGGGTGTCACATGGAAAGTCGGCCGCACGCATCACCGGGCGCAAGAGATTTTCAGTTTCGACTTGCTGCCCGAGGCGGGCCATAAAATGCCTGCCTTCATAAATCTTCAGCAGTATCATGTTGAACAAATGTTGGTTGAGAAGTGTTTAAAAAGCCCGTTCGTAGAGCTGCGATTTAAAAATAAAGTGGTGGCCATAGAGCAGTGCGACACCGAAGCAACAATCACCATCGAAACCCCCGAGGGCTCGTATAGCCTGTCTGCTGAATATCTTCTTGCCTGCGATGGGGCTCGTAGCCCGCTTCGGGCGATGATGGCGCTTGATTTCGAAGGTGAGTTATTTGAAGAGCGCTTTTTAATCGCGGATATCGAAATGGAAGGCGAGTTTCCATCCGAGCGATGGTTTTGGTTTGAGCCGGATTTTCACAACGGTCAATCCGCTTTGCTCCACAAACAGCCGGACAATATTTATCGCATTGATCTGCAGTTGGGTTGGGATGCTGATCCTGAAAAGGAATCCGATCCAAAAAGGATTATTCCGCGCATCGAAAAGGTCATCGGACACAGTGACTTTAAGCTGGACTGGACCTCGATCTATACCTTTCAATGCCGCCGCCTGTCCCGTTTTGTGCATGATCGCGTGATTTTTGTCGGGGACAGCGCACATATTGTCTCGCCATTTGGGGCGCGGGGGGGCAATGGAGGCCTTCAGGATGTAGATGCCCTTGGCTGGCGTTTGGCGGCGGTGGTTCAAGGCCGCGCATCACCGCCACTGCTCGAGCAATATAACGCCGAGCGCATCTTTGGGGCAGATGAGAATCTTTTGAACTCAAGCCGGGCAACGCGGTTTATGTCGCCAAGTGCGGGGGCAGAGCGCTGGTTTCGTGATGCAACGCTGGCTTTGGCGTCGCATGTTGACTTTGCCCGCCCAATGGTTAATTCAGGGCGGCTATCCATCCCCTGCATCTATCCGCTAACGGCCCCCGATGTATCCATCATGCCAACCCAAACCCGCCCGGGTGCGACGGCTATTGATGCCCCCATAGAAGATGGCTGGCTGCTCAACCGACTTGGTGGGCAGATGCTCGTTCTTGTCATCGGCTGTAAAGCGCCCGAGGGGATCACACTCCCCGTTTTGACGCTTGAGCCGACGCCAGAGATATCTGCGCGTTATCTCGGAGATGCCGCTTACGGCATCTATCTTGTTCGCCCGGATCAGGTGATCGCAGCGCGGTGGCAGGATATAGAGGCGCAAGCAATCCAAGAGCAGGCAAATGTCATTTGGGAGGGCCGGGCATGACACTGAAGTTGAGCAAAAATATCGATGATCAAGACGCCGTATATGCTGCGCTCATTGGTGCACACCAGAGTTTAAGCGAAGCGCAAAGCATTGCGCTAAATGCCCGGCTCGTGCTCATCTTATGCAATCAGATTGGCGATATGGGCATCATCAAACAGGCTGTCCAGCTTGCCGGTAAAGATAATTGAATGCTACCGACTTTTGAGGGCACTGTCAGAATAAACCGCCTTGTTCGCGACAAGCCCGGCAACTGGCCTTGCTGCCATGTCTAATCGACTTTAATTCGTCTATTTCAAAACCAGTCCAGAGATTATCCAGCTTACAATAATGCTTTGCGCAATGGCACGGCATACATCCAGTGGTCCACCTCTAACCCCCAACCAGTGTAGGTAGTCTGGGCAGTGTAGGCATTTTGGAAAGTTTTCTACTGGGAATTATCTGGGGACTTTTCGAATTTGATTACACTGCCTAAACTATTGTCTTTCTTCTTTAACGAGGAAGGGTAATAATATATCGGGCAAACTCTCGTATAAGCAGAATACACAAGCTGCCCCCACCCACTGCTCAGGTAGAACCGTAAAGCCCGGGTATTAGAGGCGATATACCCAGCTGACGATTGCAAAACCCCAGTCTCAGGTCCTGGCTGAGTGCAGTACCCCAGTATATCCCCATGTGAAAATGCGGATCTCCTAAAGTTAACCCATGTTGGTCAGATGCGGTCAGGGTATAGCTCCTATGATCGGAGCGATCCGGTCGCGATCAAAGTTCGCACCGCACAGAACAACAGCGCTGACTTTGTTGGTGCGGTTGGGGGCATCCAGCTGCCAGGCCGCCTGGGCCAATCCGGCAGACCCTTCGACCAGCATTTTTTCGCTCCAAGCCATGTGGCGGATACCGCCGGCGATCTCGTCCTCGGTGCAGTCGACTAATTCATCAATAACTTCGCTGCCCAGCGGCAAAGTGATTGAGCCTTCGTCGACACCGCCAGCGCAGCCGTCTGCCAAAGTATCACTATGGGTTACTTGGACGCTATGACCCGCCCGAATACTGGCGGCCAATTCGGCAGAATTGTGCGCGCTGACACCCACAAGCCGGGTGGAGGGAGAAAAGGCCTTAAGCACAGCCCCGATGCCTGAAATCAGGCCGCCGCCGCCAATAGAGACATAGACCACATCGAGGCGCGGCAGCTGCTGCAGCAGTTCCAGAGCAATGGTTCCTTGCCCAGCGATGACCTGCGGATCATTATAGGGAGAGCAATAAATTTTGCCCTGCTCTTTGGCCAGTTTTTGCGCATGTTGTTCCGCCAAACCTGAATCGTTTGAGTGTAAAATTGTCTTAACCCCAAGCGCTTCTATCCGGGACAGCTTTTCGCGTGCGACTGTTTCGGGCAAAACCACGGTCAGATCATGACCAGTCATCTGCGCTGCCGTGGCAAGCGCCAGCCCATGATTGCCAGACGAGGCGGTAATGGCAGGCACATCTGTCGAGAGGGATGTCAGTTTTGACATGGCGCCCCGAAATTTAAACGACCCGGTTTTTTGAAAATTTTCAGCCTTGAACACAAGATCCGTATCGTCGTCAAACGACTGGCGGGACGGGATGCAGGGTGTTAAGGTCAACCAGTGCTTGATGCGGCGATGGGCGGCGACTGAGAGGGCGGCTTGCTCAAGTACGGCGGAGGAGGCAGTCATCGGATGTCCTTTATTGAGTTTTTGCGCCTGCAGCAGCGTCAATGATGGTTTGAGTGATGGCAATGTCTTGTGCCGCGATCCCGGTGAGATCAACAACGGTTATCTCTTCATCCGAGGTCCGGCCTTTTTGTGCGCCAGAAAGAATATGGCCCAGTTCGCTCACTTGAAGTGAAGCATCGCTGCGCTGCGCTGTCTGAAACTCGCCATGGTGCAAAGATTGGCTGGCCATATCACAAACACGCAAAGATGCGGTGGCAACCAGCTTTGTTGGAAGCTCTTGCTTGCCCGGACAATCGGCCCCAATTGCGGTCACATGCGACCCCTTGCGCACCAAGCCATCCGCAAACAGGGGCTTGGTTGCATTTGTCGTCGTCGTAATGATGTCCGCCGCGCCAATGGCCGCGCTCAAATCGGGCACGGTGATCGCCTTGTAGCCCTCTGCATTCAGGTCTGTGGTCAAGGCCTGTGCAGCAGAAGCATTGCGCGCCCATATGTGGAAATTCAACACCCGGTCTGTCATCAGTTTTGCCAAGCATATGGCCTGAAGCCGGGCCTGAATACCAGCACCGATGATCAACACCTCTGTCGCATCGGCGCGCGCCAGAGCGCGGGTGGCCAAAGCGCCGCCGATTGCGGTGCGCATATCTGTCAGCCAGCCTTCGTCCCGCAATATGGCAAGGGTTTCGCCTGTGGCGGCAGAAAAGGCCAGCATCATTCCGTTGGAAGACGGCAGGCCCTTGGCAGGATTATCGTAGAACCCAGAGGCGATCTTGATCACATAGCTGGCGGTTCCTGCGATAGAGCCTGACTTGACGTGGCAATCGCCGTTCGCTTCAGGAAACGTCAAATGCACCACCTCACCCGTTTGCACATTGCCCTGCGCGGAGGCGACATATGCATCATGGATACGCTGCAAAGCAGTTTCAAAGTCAAACAAAGCCATGATCTGTGGTTTATCTAGGTCTAACATCTAAAACCTCTTTTAGAACTGTTCGCGCAGGATACTACTCAACGTCGCAACGATTGATCTGCCCCACTTGAATGATGCAATTTGAAAATTAGTGCAAGAATGGCCTGTGGTCCACTGGAATGATGTCCTCTGGTGCAGGTGGGGGTAGTGTGACATTATACTTGGCTGAAGAGGGCAGGGCTAATTTGTAACCTCGCAGAATGATAAAATTCTATGCATATCGCTTGTTTGAAACCAAACCTCAAATCATCTGGCTTTCAAAAATGCAGTATTTTCACCGCAAATCTGCCTTGGCCATAAAGGCAAGGCGGCATATAGAGCAGTTTGCTATGGCACTGCCGGTCATTCCGCGCTGGCTCCAAAATTCTCGAATGCCCTTCACGTAGCGGCGGAATTTATTATCTCATTGCAAAAGGTTCAGCAATCATACGCCATTAACGGGGCGCGAGACTTAGCATACACTATTCCCTATTCGACGCTTCACGCAGGTAAAATGCAGGGTGGTGTAGCATTGAACATGGTGCCAGAGCGCGCGGAAATAGAATTTGAAATTAGGCATCTGGCAGAGGACAACCCGAATGACATGATTGATGCCCTTAGAAAATGCGCCCCCAAGAGCGTAGAGATTGAGCAGGTAAACTCTTACCCCGGTTTCAATGGTAATTATGCTGACCCAATGTGGGAAATACTGGGCGCATCTGTGAATCTGAGCGAACCTATCAAGGTTCCCTTTGGAACTGAGGCTGGATTTTTCTCGAATTTGGGCTTGCGTACGGTGGTTTGTGGCCCCGGTTCTATGCAGGCAGATGGACATCAGCCAAATGAGGGTATCGCTGTAGCACAATTGGCAGCCTGTCGTCGCTTCCTCCAAAAAGTGATGCACTGAAATCACCCAACCCTAAGAATTTACTGTCGCATTTCTTGCTTTTCTGAACCCAAGCCGCGCGTGTTTACTGCCGATAGGGTTAAAAATACTAGCTCGATTTCATTTTGTGAATAATGGCTTTGTTCAGGGTAGCTGACGCGTAACTCCCCTTCGGCGAATATTTATTTCCCTATTTTTCATTTTTCAGATCATTCGAATAGACTTCATTATTTAAGCGTTAAAGTTGAAGCAGTTAAGGCAGGAATACTTATTCACCTCAAGCAGGCGACTTTTCAGCAAGCAGGGAAGGGCGTTAATCGGACTTGCGGCTTATCATTTGTCTCGCAAATTGGATTTAAGTTACCGGCAATGATATCAGGTTGAGTGTTATAGAAAGTGAATTGAAAGTATTGCTATTAAATTCATGAAATGGTTCTGGTCAAATTCAGCATTCATCCTACTTCATGAAGTGTAAGGAAGATTGCGCTGATGAGATTTGCTTGAAGCGCTAAGTCCATGGCAGGGAGTTTGACAGATACGTTCCCCGTTTGCCTAAAGCTTTGACATGGAATTCCTTACGGGGAACTGCTTCGAGAGGCTCCTTTTGTCAAGAATACCTTTGATGGGGCTTGCGTTCATTAACCTATTCGGTTTCGAAGTGCGCGACAGGAGTTTTAATTGGATGAAAAGGCCAAAATTTCAATATAATAATACTACTGCATCATGCCTTTTTTGTGATCGGACACATAATCCACACCCCGATTTTAAGCACGAGCCTATTGTTACAACTCGGTTAATGATCAAACAGAAAGAAAGAGAGTTGTGCATCAATTGTTATTATGAAATGCTCGCAGTTGCTAATTCATCAAACAAACACGTTATGGCAATACTTGAGGAAAAACTTAATTTGCTTCGAATATTCAAAAAGCAAAAAAATAGCTTGCCCGGCTTTGACTGAACGAGCTTTGTGTCCCAATAAAATCTGATAACTTAGAATGATATTTTGGCGTTGCTGATAGAAAGCTATCATGCAATTTGTACAGTATTATTATTGGTGGAATGAGGTCGAAATGGACCAAAATTCACTCAGTCAAACTACTGGCAACGAGGCTTTTTCTTGTTTCGCAGCGCTCACAACACATATGAACTCTTGTTGTCGCGAAGCGGTCTGTGCGCACTTAATTTGGCGCAACTTACTCAATAGATATTTCATTGAAAACAGGGCGTTAAGGTCGAATTAAACTAGAGTTGACTCCAATATTTTTTGTTTTCAAATTAAAAGTCATCTATTTTTTAAATCCCTGCGTATGAATTTTAAAATAGGGAAAAAGAAATGAAAAGTTTTGATGAATTGTTTGCTTCAGAGTATGTTCTAGCACATTGCCACGACAAAGCGCCCAGCCGAAATTATGCAAGTGCTTTCGAATATGGGCGCGAGATGGACTTTTTTGATAGTGAAAATAAACTAACCCAATCAGGCAAACTCTTAGCCAGCATCATAAGTTTGGATTTAGAGAATGCTTACCTTGAATCAGCCATCGAATAGCGCCATATAGCTTAGAATATAGACTTTTCACGGTCTACTTTTGCGCATATTAGACGATGCCTACACTCGTAAATTTGCTTTGGATAGGGTTTTTGGTGCGCATTTCTACTTCTGAGTTTATTGCACTGATGGCAATGTTGATTGCCACGGTTGCACTTTCAATTGATGGCATGTTGCCCGCATTGCCCCATATTGCCGCACAATTGTCCCCTGATAACCCTAATCAAGCACAGTCGGTTTTGTCATCTTTTGTTGTTGGAATGGCTCTTGGAACGTTTGTTATGGGCCCCTTGTCTGATAGTTTTGGCCGCAAGAGGATTATATACTTCGGGGCAGGACTTTATGTTGTCTCGGCAGCAGTTTGTATTATCGCAACCAGTTTAGAGACCATGCTTCTAGCACGACTATTACAAGGCATCGGGGCGGCGGGGCCTCGGGTCGTTTCGCATGCTTTGGTGCGTGACTTGTATTCGGGTCGCGAGATGGCGCGTATTTCTTCTTTTATAATGATTGTTTTTGCATTGGTTCCGGCCATGGCTCCGCTGTTGGGGGCGGGAGTGATGCTGTTTTTTGAGTGGCAAGCTATTTTTGCGGTTTTCATCCTCTTTGTTGTGGTCAGCACCACCTGGATGGGGCTACGCATCACAGAGCCGATAACGGCTCAAAACCGAGTTACCTTTCGCTTGGAAAGCTTCAAATCGGCGGTTATTGAAATATTGTCATTTCCGATTGTTCGCGCCGCTATTGTGACGTTGGTATTTTCCTATAGCATTCTGTTCACCGCTCTTTTGATGGTGCAACCGGTCTTTGATTATTACTTTGATCGCGGTGTCAGCTTTCCAATTTGGTTTGCATTGATTTCCATTTTTGCAGCCTCTGCCAGTTTCGTGAATGCAATGCTGGTGATGAAATTGGGAATGCGCCGATTGGTCAGTGGTGCTTTTTGGGTCCAAGTGGCGTGGAGTTTGTCAATGCTATTGCTGCTATATGCAGATCTTATGACTGGCCCCCTAGGGTTTGCCATATTTGTGTTCTGGATGTTCGGGATTTTTTTCCACGCCGGAATGACCATGGGAAATTTGACTGCATTGGCAATGGAACCTTTGGGCCATATTGCGGGAACAGCCGCCAGCGTTGTCAGCGCCTTGGCAACTATGGGGTCAGTGGTTTTGGCCGGAATTGCCGGGCAATTTTTTAACGGTACGCCGGCTGCGATGATGATCGGGGTTGCTGTTTTTTCCTGTTGTGGGGTCATAGGCGCCCATTGGTTGCGGCGCTATGAACGGCACAGTTGATCCCTTGGCTGGCTGCTATAAGAAGCCAATTGGACCGGCGGCCGCAGTGCAAAATAGAACCTATCTTCTGAAATATGTGATGTTTTTATGCTGTATTAGGTTTTATCCCTAGCCTTAGACTTGAAAATGAAATCGCGTAACTTACCATTTTAGCCGAAACTGTTATCGCTAGGCGGAGTTTGAAAAAATGCAAAAATTGCTTATGATACTTACCGTTGTCCTCGCCACAGCGATGGGTACAACTGGTCAGGCCGACAGCCTTTCCAAGGCGATGCTTTTCACAAATTTAGGCGGTAAAGAAGTCGAATGGCCTAAAGAGCTTCCGGGCAAAAAAACGGTCATTTTGCTGGCTTATAAACGCGGGCAGCAAGACGCAGTGGAAGATTGGGTTGCGCAAATGGGCTTTTCGCCTTCAGATAATTTTATCCAAGTTCTACTCATGGGCCGCGGTGCGCGCTTTGTAAAAGGCATGATTGATGGCGGTCTGAAAAAGGCTTTTGCAACCGAAGAATGGCAAGAGCGCACCTATACAATTTACCAAAAAGCCGCAGTGCTCAATAAGCCCTTTGGGATTTCAGGCACCAAATCTATGCAGGTGATCGTGCTGCGGGAAGACGGCAAGATACTCGGAAAAGTTTCGGGCGCTGCAGATGTTGGGAAAATCAAACAAGTCAAAAGCTGGATGAAGTAGTTTAGATATAAACGCTTGCGATGAGCAGTTATTTGTTGCAAATGCCCTGCGTTTACTTCATTGGTAATCTTCGCTCTCAAGTCCTTATAGATATGAGTGACGCGTACTTTTTGCTTAATGTCATAGCTTTCATAAAATGCAGATATAGATATCTGGACTTTATCTCTATTTTTATTGTTTCAGATTCCTCTAAGCCATTGAAACCCATCGCGTTTCTTTAAAATTTTGCGCGAGCACTGTCAGGATATATTTTGAAATCAGAAAATGCAAAAACAATACTGATCATTGGCAAGCCAATGAAATCTATTAGCGTTGGTTCGACATTTCCAGCATACAGAAACCGTAATGTTTCCCCCCAGATACATTTGCCCGTAAAAGACAATAAATCTATTGTAATACTCACGGTTCCGAAGGCGGACAGCCCACATATTCATCAGAAAAATTTAGGCATTACTTTAGATGAACGCTTAATTCTCAATCTATTGTCTCAAAAATATCAGCATGTTCAGATTTCAGAAATCGCTTCAAAATCGGATCTTAGGCGTGTTGTGAACACACGGCCGGATCTCGTCTTTTCAGGCGTCAAATATTTTGATTTTGGCGATGGAGAAACTTGGTTGAATGATTGTTTGGATCATTGCGGGATTGCGTATATGGCATCAAATAGAAAAGCGCTTGAACGTGAGGCTAACAAAAGCCATGCAAAGGACATTGTGCAAAAAGCGGGGGTTCAGACCGCGCGATATTTCAAATCAGTCCCGGGCGAACATCTAAAAGAAACATCAATTCCGATTGCCTTTCCTTTATTTCTTAAGCCGGTGATAGGCGGCGATAGTCGCGGCGTTGATGCTTTTTCATATGTTCATGACTTTGCAAGCTTCAAAGCCAAGGTTGCAAAAATATATAGCAAACAAAACAATACCACGCTGGCAGAAGCGTTTTTAACAGGCCAAGAATTTACCGTTGGTGTTTTTCAAGATTGCAAAAACCATAACTATACGACAATGCCGGTCGAGATTATTGCGTCAAAAAATAAAAATGGTCATCGGATATTGGATTTTCATATCAAAAAGAATGACACAGAACAGGTCGTCGCGGTTGCTAGCGCGGTGCTTCGAAAGCAACTTTCAACCATGGCAGAGGCGGCGTTCAAGGCTTTGGGCGGCAAATCCTTTGGCCGTATTGACATAAAAATGGACGGGCATAATGTGCTTCATTTTATCGAAGCCAACCTCATGCCGGGTCTTGGTCAGGGCTATTTTTTCCGATCTTGTTTGCTCAATCTTAATATGAGTTATGATCAAATGATCTTGCGAATAGCCGCCAATGGTCTTGCGGTATCAGCCGACGCAGCGGTGTCCTGACACAAATTTCCAAAGCTTTTCGGGCAAACAAAATAGTGCCGGTGCTGACTCTATCCAAGGGGTATGGTAAAGCAAACGAGTTTGATAGGATATGATTGAAAGCCAGATTTGCTTTTTAAAGTTAGAATTTTTCTGCGTTAAACCCCGTTTCTTATTCTTTAATTTTTACGCTCTTTGAATTGGATAAATAAATGAATAATACAGTGTTGTACCTCGCGCTTGGTTTTTTTGCCTGCGGAATTGGGATGCAAATTTTATTTGCTCTAATAGGTGGGCCTGTCGCACAGGATGGCACTCTTAAAGAGCCATTTTTTCTAGTTCCAATGGGTTATCTATTTTGCTTTATTGGCTTCGCTTTCGGTCTGTTTGCTTATATGCGAAGCTGATCACTCACAGGGCAATATTAATCAGATTGAGAAAATTTTGGCCGCTGCTAAAAGCCCCAACCCTATCTCTGTATCGGGTCGGTATTGCGTCGGTATCACGCAGGTTCAAATTTTCGGGCCGCGGTTGCTAACAATTTGGCACAAAAGTTCGAACATGATCGACACTCCAAGATAAGCGGTGCCACCGGCAGCGTCAAAGGGCGGCGATACTTCGACCATATCCGCGCCAACAATATTGACCCCGCCAAGCCCGCGCACGACGTGCAGCGCCTGAAAACTGTTTGGGCCACCGACCTCTGGTGTGCCGGTGCCCGGGGCAAAGGTCGGATCAACAAAATCGATATCATAGGATACATAGGTATCCTCAGTGCCAACAATCGCGCGGGCTTCGGCCATGACATCCGCAACGCCACGGTCGAAAAATTCTTCTATTTTCACCACCCGAATGCCCTCGGCTTTGGCAAAATCCAGATCCTCTTGATCATACTGCGTGCCGCGAATACCGATTTGTATCACCCGCTTTGGGTCCAAAAGCCCTTCTTCGACAGCCCGGCGAAAGGGTGTTCCATGTGTATACATCTGGCCATTAAAATAGCTGTGGAACAGATCAGTATGGCTGTCGAAATGGATCATCCCGACCGGCGCGTTTTTGGCCAGTGCGCGCAGCACGGGCAAAGAGGTTAGGTGATCACCGCCAGCGGTTAGGGGCAAAATTGATTGCTCCAACAACTGGTCATAAAATTGGGTAATGCGCTGCAAAGTATCCCCAATATCGGCCGGATTACAGCACACATCGCCCACATCCGCGCAGGCTGCGGCTTCAAACGGGCGCACACCGCTGACCGAATGCTGGGCGCGGATCATGGTGGACGCATCGCGCAACTGCCGCGGCCCGTGCCGCGGCCCGGGGCGGTTGGTGGTGCCGCTGTCCCACGGCACGCCGACCACTCCAATCTCGACCTCTTTGAACCGCGGATGATCAGGTTCGACCAACGGCAGGCGCATAAAGGTGGGAACGCCGGCAAAGCGCGGCATTTCCATGCCAGAGACAGGTTGAAAAAACGCATCGCTCATGGCGGTTATCCTTTTGCTGCAAAATCAGGCAAACCGTCGCACTGCGCATAAAAATCGTCAAGCTTTTTGATCGGGCGCACTGAGCGCGGCGTTTACGTTAGCTCAGATTGGGTCGGGTGCAGTAAGCCTTGTACGTATCCTTGGTGCAGCAATCATGCCGACGGCCATGGCCAATAAAAAAACCACACTGCCCAGGCCGCCAAAACTAAGTGATGCCAATGCTGGACCCGGGCAAAGACCTGCCACACCCCAACCTGCGCCAAAAAGCACTGAGCCAAGGACAAACTGGCGGTCGAACAGCGGGCCTGTACCAGAACTTTGCGCAACTGCGGGCTGCGGGCTTTGGGCTTTGAGCATCCGCCACGCCACAGCCATAGGAACGATTGCGCCGCCCATCACAAAAGCCAAAGTGGGATCCCATGCGCCAAAGATATCCAGCCACCCTTGAACCTTAAGCGTATTTGTCATGCCCGACACGCACAGTCCAATGCCAAACAGTGCGCCGCTGATAAGTGCAAATAAAATCCGCATTAGATCAGCCCCCACAAATGACGCAGCAGCGCAACGGTAAGCACACCGGCGCCGATATATAGGAAGGTCGAAACAATCCCACGGGGCGAGAGCCGCGAGATACCGCAAACCCCATGGCCAGAGGTGCAACCATTGGCAAGACGGGTGCCAACCCCCACCAACAAACCGCCGGAAATAATCACCAGCCAGTTGCCGCTCAGATGCGTGGGGCCTGTTGCAAGCCATTGGGAAAACACAACCGGTGCCAAAACCAAAGCCAGCAAAAACATGATGTTTTCTGCCATTGGCTGGGTTTCAGAGCGATCCAGAACACGCCCCAATATACCGCTTGCCCCCATGACCCGACCATTACCGAGCAAAAATATGGCGCCGGCCACGCCAATCATCAGACCGCCCAACAGTCCGCTGATCCAATCTGGTTGAACGATTGTCATGCTAACGCCTCCTTGCAGGTTAAGATTCTTTCACACAAGCCTCCCAAACTTTGGGCAAGATGTCCATTGGCATTTACAAGAGCCCAAAACTGCACCTCGGTTAGCTATATTCCGCAATGTCAACAGGGGTGGGCATTGCCATGTAAGCCGCTGCTGAGACATCCACAAACCCCTTTAATCCAAGAATTTGGCGTATGCTGCCGGGAAGGGATGCGATCGCGTGCGAGCAGGCATGTGCCAGCTCATCCAAACAAAATTTCTGCGCGCAAATCATGGGCAATCCGGGGGTCGGATCGCTTTGGGCGATCTCGAAAAGGTCTTTGGCCCAAGGATCATAGGTTTTAATCAACTGCCAGCTTTGGGCATCAATGGCCGCACAATCTGCCTGTCCCTCGGCAACCAAACGCGCCGAATTTTGATGCGAGCCGCTGCGCAAGCACCGGCTTGGGCGGATAGAGTGGCGGCGCAGATGGGCTATGGGGCCAGCCCAACCAGATTGCGACAGGGGTTCGTTATAAGCAAAGGTTTTATCGTGAAAATCGGATAAATTTGCATCCCTGCTGGCGATAAAAACTGAAGCATAATACCCCGGTGGGCAGCCCTCTAGCCCGTAATCGGGCGTGCCTACATACTTCACATGCTTGGCCAATTGGGTCCGGTAAGGCAGGCCGCAGGTTTGGCCCAAAAGCAAATTTTGGTCTCGCCACAGCGGCCATGGATCGGCGCGGCGGGTGAGCTGCGCTGGGCCATAGCCCAGTGTTGTTCGAATGGCCTGCCACAAACTGTCTGTCGCTGCGCGCATCTCGCGCCGGTCATACATGGGCAGGGTGGCGATCACGCCTGTGCAGCGCGCCGGCGTGCGGCGGCATTGTCGACGTCGTTTACCCCGAGCAATTTTGCCACAAGGCGCAGCAGCGCGTCTTCTTCGTCATCGCGCGCGCCATCAGCCAGTGCGATCTGCCAAAGGGATTCGATTACAGCCGTGCGGTCGACATAGGGAACAGCGTCTTTGATCGCGCGGGTAAAGCGCACAGTATCAGGCGCTTCTTGCTCAAGTGTTTCACCATCCTGACGCAACGCGGCGGCACCTGCAGCATCAAGGCCATAGCGGGTTTGCAGCACTCTGTTAATGCGCTGAATTTCACTTTCTGCATAATGATTGTCAGACCGGGCCACCCGCACTAAAAGGGCAGCAATGGCCAGCCGCGCATCGCTGGGGGCAAGTTCTGTGGGTTGGGAGTCGAGTAAAGATTTCAGTAAATTTGCGAACATATTAGCTGTCGTATCCTTCAACAATAACAAGATTTCCGTCCGAAATGCCTTGGCGTATGGCCAGAGCAGACTTGTATTCTGGGCTTTCATAGCACGCAAGTGCGGCCGCGTAATCTGGAAATTCGATCACAACCGATCGGGGATGCGTGGATCCTTCTTTAAGCGTCTGTGCGCCGCCGCGCACGATGAACCTGCCGCCATACTTGGCAAAGGCAATGGCATTTGCTGCCTTATATTTCTCATAGATCTCAGGATCTTTGACTGTGACCTGCGCAATCCAATACCCCTTAGCCATCTGACCTCCTGAAACGCATTTTCTCTAAGTTTACGAGATAGGATCCCATTGAGTGAATTCACCCTTCTATCAGCGTTTTTAGCGCCAATATCTACAGTCTCGCAAACAATAAACTTAAGTTTGTGCCGCGGTCAAACCAGTCGTGATATTTCTTTGGCGGCCCGAATAAAGTCTTTAAACAGCGGGTGCGGCTCAAAAGGTTTTGATTTCAACTCGGGATGGAACTGCACGCCAATAAACCATGGATGATCTGTCCATTCGACAATTTCCGGCAACCTTCCGTCGGGGGACATGCCCGAAAACCGCAGGCCCGCAGCTTCGAGCTGTTCGCGATATTTGATGTCCACTTCATAGCGGTGGCGGTGACGTTCATCAATTTCCGTGCTGCCATATATTTCGGCCACTTGTGATCCGGGGCTCAAACTGGCGTCATAGGCGCCCAGCCGCATGGTGCCGCCTTTATCGTCATCCACCTTGCGCGCAACTTTATGATTGCCCTGTACCCATTCTTTGAGGTGATAGACCACCGGCTCAAAGCGTTTTCCGCCTGCCTCGTGGTCAAATTCCTCTGATCCGGCATCGTTGACACCAATGACATTGCGGGCCGCTTCAATCACCGCCATCTGCATCCCAAGGCATATGCCCAAATACGGCACCTTATGTTCGCGGGCAAACTGCGCGGCTTTTATTTTGCCTTCAGTGCCGCGTTCGCCAAACCCGCCGGGCACCAAGATCGCATGAAACCCTTGCAAAAGAGGGGCTGCATCTTGGGTTTCAAAGATTTCCGCATCCACCCATTCAACATTCACCCGCACCCGATTGGCCATACCGCCATGGGTCAAAGCTTCAGCGATGGATTTATAGGCATCTTCAAGCTGGGTATATTTGCCGACAATGGCCACATTGACCTGACCTTCTGGATTATAAATCCGATCTGCTACATCATCCCAGCGGGTCAGATCAAGTTGCGGGGCGGGCGCGATGCCAAAGGCATCAAGCACCGCCTGATCCAGACCTTCGCGGTGATAGGCCAAGGGCGCTTCGTAAATTGATTTTAGATCTTGCGCCGCAATCACGCTTTCGGAGCGAACATTGCAGAACAAGGCCAGCTTTTCGCGCTCTTTTTCGGGTATCTCGCCTTCGGAGCGGCACACCAAAATGTCTGGCGCCAAGCCGATCGAGCGCAGCTCTTTAACACTGTGCTGTGTGGGTTTGGTTTTCAACTCGCCACTGGCTTTGATAAAGGGCAATAGGGTCAGATGCATGAAAATACATTGCCCGCGCGGCTTATCTTGTGAAAACTGACGGATGGCTTCAAAAAATGGCAGGCCCTCGATATCGCCCACAGTGCCGCCAATTTCACAGAGCATGAAATCCACTTCATCTTCCCCAATAGAAATGAAGTCTTTAATTTCATTGGTCACATGGGGGATCACTTGAATGGTTTTGCCAAGGTAATCACCGCGGCGCTCTTTTTCCAAAACGGTCGAGTATATCCGCCCCGAGGAAATAGAATCGGTTTTAAGGGCGGCAACCCCGGTAAAGCGCTCATAATGCCCAAGGTCCAGATCGGTTTCGGCGCCATCATCGGTGACGAAAACCTCGCCATGTTCAAACGGGCTCATTGTGCCCGGATCAACATTTAAATAGGGGTCCAGCTTGCGCAGCCGTACAGTATAATTGCGCGCTTGCAGCAAAGAGCCAACGGCTGCCGATGCTAGACCTTTGCCCAGTGAAGAAACCACGCCGCCGGTAATGAAAATAAATCGAGCCAAGGCTCACCCCCGTGATATTCATTGCGCTGAACGCGCAAAATAAGTGCCCATACATGCCCGAATTGGCGCAGGTTCACGGGAGTAAACTCATATAGGATTCGCAACCTTAATGCAATAAGACCGCAAGATAATGTTGAGGTCTTATGGATAGTATCAATCAGTAGTGTATTAGTCGGCGCTTGGAACCAGTGGCGCTGTATCTTCTGGATCAGGTGGCAACAAGGCGTCGGCATCCGGTAAAGCCGGGGCTGTTGCCGCGCCTTCGGTGCTTTGAATTCCCAACCGGTCGATCACCGAGGACCCTGCTGACTTGCGCGCTGCAATCACTGTCAAGCTGAGCGAAGTGATGATAAAAGCAACCGCCAAAATCCAAGTGACTTTCGTTAAAGCCGAGGCTGCGCTGCGGCCCGACATCACGCCGCCACCGCCGCCACCGCCGCCAAGTCCAAGACCGCCGCCCTCTGAGCGTTGCAGCAGCACAACACCGACCAAAGCCAGTGCCAGCAAAAGGTGGATAGTAAGAACGACGTTTTCCATAGAGCCTCGTGTATCGCTGTTAGGCGCTAGATAGGAAAGTTTTCCCTCCGAGGCAAGGGGCAATACCATCTTGACCCGAGCGAATCCTCTGCGCAGAGTGACTCTATGCCACATGATGCCCATGACCATGATCAACCGCACAGCCTTTTGCCCTCTGATCCAGCGCTGAGGGTCAAAGCGCTTGAGACACTTTTGATCGGCAAAGGGTTGGTTGATCCGGCCACGCTTGATGAAATTATTGATACCTATCAAACAAAAATCGGTCCTCAGAATGGCGCAGAAGTGGTGGCGCGGGCCTGGAGCGATGATGCGTTTCGTGATCTGCTGTTTAATGACGCCACGGCTGCGGTGTCACAGATGGGGTTTTATGGCCGTCAGGGCGAACATATTGTGGCGGTTCAAAATGCGGATAATGTGCACAACCTTGTTGTGTGCACCTTGTGCAGTTGTTATCCATGGCCGCTTTTGGGCATTCCTCCGGGCTGGTATAAATCGGATGCCTACCGCGCACGGGCCGTGCGCGAGCCGCGCAAAGTGCTGGCCGAATTTGGCGTAACACTGCCCGAAAATGTCTCTGTTAAGGTTTGGGATAGTACTGCAGAAATCCGTTATCTTGTGGTGCCGCAACGGCCCGCGGGCACCGAAGGATGGGACGTGAAGGATTTGGCAAATCTAATCACCCGCGATGCCATGATCGGCACCGGTTTGATTGCAGCCCCGTCATGAGCCGGCTCCATGATATGGGCGGCCGCTTTGGCGATGGACCGGTGGATCCCGAGCCCGCAGATGCGCCGGTTTTTGCCGAAGAGTGGCACGCGCGCGCATTGGCGGTAACGCTGGCGGCCGGAAGCCTCGGCCTATGGACACTGGATGCATCGCGCCATTCGCGCGAGCGGCTGCTGCCGGCTGATTATGCGGTGTTTACCTATTATGAAAAATGGATATCAGCGCTGTGCAATATGCTGGTTGAGCATGACGTTCTAAGCCGCGCCGAGCTGCAAAGCGCAGCGGCCGACAGCAAACCATCGCCGCTTCAGGCGCGCCGGTTGACGCCCGATAAAGTTGCCAAAGTTCTGTCAAGCGGCGGTCCTACCGAACGCGAGAGCAATAAAAAGCCACGCTTTGCCATTGGCGACGCGGTGCGCGCGGGTTCGGGGCAAAACCAGATGATCAACGGAGGCCACAGCCGATTGCCGTCCTATGCAGCCGGAAAAAAAGGCCGTATTGTGCAGTGCTACGGCGCACATGTGTTTCCGGATGCCAATGCCCATGGGCAGGGCGAAGCGCCCGAGCCACTTTACTGCGTGGCCTTTCGGGCCGATGTGCTTTGGGCGCATGCTGAAAGCCCCGACGACGAAGTGATGCTTGATCTATGGCAAAGTTATCTGGAGCCGATGTAATGCAAGCTGCGCCGCAGCCGGTTTTTGAACAGCCATGGCATGCTCAGCTTTTTGCGCTAAGCGTGGCGCTGCACGCGCAAGGACTTTTTAGCTGGCCGGATTGGACAAAACGCTTTGGCGCAAGGCTTAAACACAATGGCGCCGACCATGAGCTTAATGGCGGTGACGATTATTTTACCGCGTGGCTGGAAACGCTCGAAGAGCTGCTGGTCGAGCGCGATCCAGAGGATCAGCGCCAGTTATCTGATTTGCACGCCGCATGGACCGAGGCCCATTTGAGCACGCCGCACGGCAGCCCGGTTGCCATTAAAGTTAAAAAATAAACCAGTTTGGTGCTTTTCGAGGTTTTCTAGCGCGGCCAGGGCCGCTATACCGACGCGGGTTTGACGCAGATCGGAAAGGTCAAAAATGGCAAACGTCGTCGTGGTTGGCGCCCAATGGGGCGACGAAGGCAAAGGAAAACTGGTCGATTGGCTCAGCGAGCGCGCCGATGTCATCGTGCGGTTTCAAGGCGGTCACAATGCTGGCCATACTCTGGTGATTGACGGCAAGGTTTATAAACTGTCGCTGCTGCCGTCAGGGATTGTGCGCAGCGGTAAGTTGTCGGTCATAGGCAATGGTGTGGTTCTAGACCCATGGCATTTAAAAGAAGAGATTGCCAAGCTGCAGGGCCAAGGTGTGCAAATTTCGCCCGAAATCTGATGATTGCGGAAAACACGCCGCTGATATTACCGGTACACTCCGAACTAGATCAGGCCCGCGAACGACAGAATAAAGTCGCCAAAATTGGCACCACGGGGCGCGGCATCGGTCCGGCTTATGAAGATAAAGTTGGCCGCCGCGCGATCCGTGTGTCCGATTTGGCCGATCTTGATACGCTTAAAGCACGCATAGAGCGTTTAGCTGTACACCATGATACCCTGCGCCGTGGTATGGGTATGGCCGAGGTGGATACCGACGCGCTTCTTGCCAAGTTGAATGACATCGCGCCGCTGGTTCTGCAATTTGCAGCGCCGGTCTGGAAGGTGCTGGCCGAAGAGCGCAAAGCCGGTAAACGGATATTATTCGAGGGCGCGCAAGGCAGCCTGTTGGATGTTGATTTTGGCACCTATCCCTTTGTGACATCGTCCAATGTGATTGCGGGCCAAGCGGCCACCGGATCTGGCATGGGGCCGGGCTCGATTGATTTTGTGCTTGGCATTGTCAAAGCCTATACAACGCGGGTTGGCGAAGGCCCGTTTCCGACCGAGCTTGATGATGCAGACGGTCAACGCTTAGGCGAACGCGGCCATGAGTTTGGCGTGGTGACCGGACGCAAACGCCGCTGCGGTTGGTTTGATGCCGCTTTGGTGCGCCAGACCTGCGCTACATCGGGCGTGAAAGGCATTGCCTTTACCAAGCTGGATGTGCTGGACGGCTTTGAGACGCTAAAAATCTGCGTTGGATATGAGCTAGACGGTAAGACGCTAGACTATCTTCCTTTTGCCGCAGATCAGCAGGCGCGCTGCGTGCCGATTTATGAAGAAATGGACGGCTGGTCCGACAGCACAGAGGGCGCCAGAAGCTGGGCAGATCTCCCGGCCAACGCAATTAAATATGTGCGCCGCGTGGAAGAGTTGATTGAATGCCCAGTTGCGCTAGTTTCAACCTCACCAGAGCGTGAGGATACGATTTTGGTCACCGACCCGTTTCAAGACTAACCGAACTGCGAGAAGACATGGCCCTAAGTTACAAAGCCCGCCGCCGCTGGTCACTGGTGATTTTATTGATCGGCCTGCCGCTTTATGTCGTGGTGGCTGTTGGCGTTATCGGATTATTTGATCGCCCACCGATCTGGCTTGAGTTGCTCATTTACGTATCTTTAGGCGTGCTTTGGGCACTGCCGTTTAAATTTATCTTTCGCGGCATAGGGCAGGCTGACCCTGACCAGTAGCAGGCTAAAGTAGCGCCGCGCTTGCGCATCACTTTAGTGCAAAATCTGGTCGGGCAATTGATAGCCAATTTTATCCTTGCAGATTTCATATGTTCCATCCTCAAGAGCCTTTACTTTTCCCTGTTCAATCAAGGCGTTGAAAATGCCCATATAAGTCCGGCGCACGAAAGGACTTTCGGACACTTCACGCGTGCGGCTAAAAACATTACGTCGGACAAAAGTTTCGCGCTTTAAAACGAACGATAAATAGCTTGCGGCCGCTTCTATCTGGGCCTCTAGCGTGGTCGCTTTGACCCGTTCAGCATAAGTTGCGAAATCAATCGGGGTTTCGATTGGATTGTTTTCAGCTATCTCTGCGGCGGCGGCTTTTGGGGCATCAACGCGTTGATCTTCCACCAATCGAAGTGGTTTGGGCATTGGGCTGTCATTGCCCCCTACCGAAGGGGCGTCTTGCGAAGAGGGGTTCGGCGCGAAATGTGTCGAGGACGACATCTTTAATATATCGTTGGTCGCAGGATCAGTTGGAACTTCGCCCCTATTCGCGGCAACCGCTGCCCGCAAATGCGCCAGTGCGTTGCGCCGACGGCTTTGACCGGGGTGGGCCATTTTTTGGTCTGTTTGCTTCAGCAATCGCGAAACATCTTGTTGCTCTTGGCGCAAAACCTGTTGCCTTAGGCGCGCTGGCTGCATTTCTTTCGGTATATTTTGCTGTTCGTCTTCAAGACTGGTTGAATTCAAGGACAGCATTTCGGTTAAATTATCCTCAAAGGAGCTTTTCTGAGCCTCCTGACGGGGTGACGTTTCCACAGCTGCCAAAGGCGAGGGTACTTTGGTTGTCCGCGCGGTATTTTCTGCAGGTTGGATTTGATTTTCTGTCTCATTTGCCTGCAAGGTTCTGTTATCAGGGACAGGTTTTGGTGCTTCCAAGGGTTGCTCTTTCTTGGCCAAGACCGGCTTACGTATTACTTTGATCACAGGCTTAACGATAGAAGGAGCCGTGGTAGCAGGCGGCAAATCAACCGGTTTTTGCAAAGAATTTGCCAAAGATACCGCCGCCGGTTGTGAATTGGGCGCAGCGCTTTGTGCTCCCTAAGATGACACTTCGGAGGTGCTGTTTTTAGGAAAATCGGTTGGCACCTCTATTGGCTCTGGACGGGGTTCGTCCAAAACTTTGCCGGGTTCATCCATTTTAGCGGGGTCGCTTTGTGCTCTGCCTTTGTTCGGTTCAGAGCTTAAATCATCAAAAATAATTTCCAGCGGTTTTTGCGCTGTGCCGGTGGTTTTCAAATCCACTGGGTTTTGATTTTCCGTGTGCACTTGGCGGATTTGTGCAGGGATTTGTGTGCTCAAGTCAGCTTCTACTTGTGTTTCTTGCTCTGCCGAGATCGTGAGAGGTGGAGGCGCCGGATATGATGCAGACTTTTCTTTTCTTGATGGTGGGATCACCTCGTGGTCTGCAAAAAAGTTTTCAACAGGTTCGGCCTGGGCCGCCTTATTGTCGTGCCATATCTTGGTTTGGTCATTTTCATCGTCGCTGTTGGTTCCACGGTTGGTGAGGGCTTTAATCCGCTCTACGCGCACAGTTAGAGTGGTCTCTAGGCCAGATGATTTAGCGTTAAAAGTGCTTGGCTCTGGGGTCTCGGGCTCTGCCGGAGACAGTACAACATTAGTGCCCTGAGTTCGGGCCGTCAGTTTTTGTGAGGAATTGCGCGATGCAAGCTCGCTTATGAGCCCCGGATCTAAGTCGGGGGGATTGGCAGCAAAGTAGCGATCATCAGAGGCCAAATCGCGAAAATACTCAGCTATGGCTTTCATAGCGCCAAACGAATCGGTAAACCCCTCCAAAGTGCAGGAAAAGGTGCCATAGGACACTGTGAGTACTTTGCTTTCAATTCCCATAGGGCAGCTTACCTTCGAGTTTGTCTATAAATTACCTAACATGACAAAATCGACAAAAAACAAACGAATCTAGGGATAATCATGTATGATTTCATGGCCATATTAAGGCAGAGTGGAATTTGTGAGGAAATTTTGTCGTGAACCGGCCTATTGTATCCGAAAATGAACCAATAACCCTGCTGGGCGGGGCATCGGTTGACGCCAGCCTGTTAGCTGAGGGTTTGCGCCTTGCCCCCAAGGCTGTGGCCGCAGATGGGGGCGCAAAGACCCTGTTTGACCATGGCCATCAGCCTTTGGCCGTAATCGGTGATTTAGACTCGCTCGCGCCGGATCTGCAGGCACAGGTGCCAGTTGAGCGGCTCCACCGCATTACTGAGCAGGACAGTACGGATTTTGAAAAATGCTTGTCAAGGATCGAAGCGCCACTGGTCATTGGGCTCGGGTTTATTGGTGGGCGTGTTGATCATCAAATGGCGGTACAAAGCGTGTTGGTACGCTATGCCCATCAGCGCTGCTTGCTGATTGGCAAGCAGGATGTTGTCTGTGTTGTGCCGCCACAGTTTGCACTTGATCTGCCGATTGGTGCCCGAGTTTCGCTTTTCCCTATGGCGCCGACAAAGGTGGCCTCGCAGGGGCTGGACTGGCCGACAGATGGGCTTGAGTTTTCTCCAACTGGCCAAATAGGAACATCCAACCGATGCAATGAAAAGCTGGTCCTAGCACCGGAAAATTGCTCAATGTTGCTTATTCTGCCGCGGAAATTTGCCGAGCTGGTAGCATCTGCATTGCAGCGCGCACCAAAATGGCCCGCTCCCTGATGAGGATATAAAGTCCCGCAGCAATGATCATAACGATCCCAATTGCGGCCGAAGGATTGGGCAGGTCGGAAAAAACCAGCCAACCAATCACAGTGGCTATTGGAATTTCCAGATATTGTAAGGGTGCGGTGGTGCTTGAGGGGGCATAGCGCAAGGACCAAGTCATGACCAAATGCGCAGCGGTGCCCGTAAGACCAAACAGCAGCAACAGCCAAATTTGATTTTGGCTCAGGACAATCATTTGCACCTCTGCAAAGTCGCTGCCCTGAAAAAACCAGAGGACTGGCGCGATCATCACCATCGCCATCACACCGTTTACAGCCTGAAGTCCGATAGGATCTGTCACTTTGGCAATTTGGCGGGTAACCATCATGAAAAATGCAATCAACCATTCGGCCAATAGTGGCAGTAATGCGGGTGCGCCAACGTTTTGAAAAGATGGTTGGATAACAAAAAGCGTACCGGTAAATCCGACCAGACAAGCGATCAACCGGTGCCGCCCCACAACCTCTTCAAGAATAACATTGCCCAATAACAGTAAAATGAAGGGCATCACAAAAACAATTGCGATTGTGTCAACCAGTGGTAGATATCTGAGCGCTATAACCATGCAGGTGATGCCGGCAATCAGTAGGCCGATCCGCAACCATGCAAAGGCGAGGACCCATCCCGACATACGCCACTTGCGCCCGGTCGCGTAAACCAAAGGAATTAAAAGAATCGCTTGAACCGCGAACCTCACAAATATCAATTGGGCCAAAGGTACGCTTTGGCCAAGCAGCTTTGCCAAGGCATCGCCAAGCGGTGCCAAAAGACAAAACAGTAGCATGAGCAAAATGCCGAATAGTGGGCGATCAATGACCGTCCACCATAGGTAATAAATAATCACGAATAAAGCAATCTAAAGCTGTCTGTCTTTTATTGCGTTACTCTTGCGCCATTTTTCGCTCTCGCAAAAAGATATAAAGCCCGCAGCCAACAATGATAAACATCCCGCACAAGGTCATTTTGTTTGGAAAATCTGCGAATACAAGATAGCCAAAAAATGCGGCATTTACAATTTCAAGATAATGCAGAGGCGCCAGCGCCGTGGACGGTGCAAAGCGCAGAGCATAGGTCATCAGCAGATGTGAAATGGTGGCAAAAATCCCAACCCCGAAAAGCCAGAGCCAATAAATCCCCCGAGGCCAAACTGGGTCCAAGCCTGCGACCGCCCCAAATTGGCCCCAAATCATCACCGGCAAACAAAGCAAAGAGCCGATAAGGGCGGTGTGAAATTGCATCGGAACAGGATGAATATGGCGCGAAATGCTGCGTGTGCTGAGCATATATCCGGCAAACCCAACGGCGGTTGCCAGCGGAAAGAGCGCATAGGCGCCAAACGCAGCAAAGCTTGGTTGAATAACCAACACCACACCCACAAAGCCAACCACCGCAGCGCCCAACCGGCGTGGTCCGATTTGTTCCTTTAAAAGCCATTTGCCCAGCACCAGCAAAATAAAGGGTTCAACAAAGACAATTGCCAAAGCATCAGCAATTGGCATCACCGAAATGGCGGCTACGAAACAATAGGTAGAGGCAATCAACAACAGGGCACGAAGTGTCATAGGCCAAATCAAGCGCCGAGGCATGGTAAAGCTGTGACCAAGTAGCCCGATCATTGGCGCCATCAACACAGCTTGAAGAACAAACCGGCTGGTTGTTATTTGGGCTACTGGAATTTGATCCGCAGCCAGCTTTGAGGCGACGTCCAAAAGAGGTGCAACAATGCAAAACGCGATCATCAGCCCAATGCCAAGGACCACCCGGTCCGTGTTGGTTTCAGCAGTGGCGTTTAAAGGGCTGTTCATTCGGCGCAGTTGATCTGTGTTTTATCCAATAGTCTGTTTTGAAACCGACACTTCAGGTCGCCAAAACCGCCGTCTCGCAATTGGGCTAACAATTGGGGATATTGACGGCCAATCCGCCGAGCGATGTTTCTTTATAGCGCTCGCTCATATCCAGACCGGTTTGGCGCATGGTTTCTATGCAGGCATCAAGCGGAACCAGATGGGTGCCATCACCGCGCAGCGCGAGGCTGGCGGCCGAGACCGCTTTGATCGCGCCCAGCCCGTTGCGCTCAATACAGGGCACCTGAACCAGTCCTTTGACCGGATCACAAGTCATGCCCAGATGATGCTCAAGCGCTATCTCGGCCGCATTTTCAACCTGTTCCGGAGTGCCGCCCAAAACGGCGCATAGTCCCGCGGCCGCCATCGCGCTGGCGCTGCCAACCTCGGCCTGACAGCCGGCTTCCGCGCCGCTGATCGAGGCATTGAATTTTACCAAGCCGCCAATTGCCGCTGCGGTGAGCAAAAAGTCTTCGACCCGTGATTTCTGTGCGCCGGGAACATGATCAAGATAATATCGGAGGACAGCAGGCACCACGCCGGCAGCGCCATTGGTCGGCGCAGTAACCACTTGCCCGCCGGCTGCATTTTCTTCGTTTACCGCCATGGCATAAACGCTCATCCAGTCGTTGATTGTATGCGGCGGCGCAAGGTTCATACCGCGTTCAGACATCAAGGCATCATGGATACCTTTTGCCCTGCGTTTGACCTGCAAGCCACCGGGCAGGATACCATCTTGGGTGAGGCCGCGATCAATACACTCGGACATGACCCGCCACAGGCGGGCAACACCGCTGCGCACGGCATCTTGGCCTGTGCAGGCGATCTCATTGGCGCGTTTTAGCTCGGCAATGGTTTTCCCCGAGGTTTCGGCCATCCGAAGCATGTCAGCGGCTGTTGTAAAGGGATAGGGCACCTCGGCGGCTGTGTTGTCAGACCCGTCTTCAGCGAGTTTGGCTTCGGTCATCACAAAGCCGCCGCCGACAGAATAATAGGTCTCTTGAAGGATCACATCACCCTGGGCATCCGTGGCTTTGATAATCATGCCGTTTGGGTGACCGGGTAAATTGGGCCCAAAATCGAATTGCAGATCATTTTTGGGGTCAAACGCAAGTCGCGGCAGGCCGGGCGGCGTAACAGAGTGTGTGCTGCGAATATCGGCTAGAGCTGCTTCTGCTTTGTCATGGTCGTAGCTGTCCGGTTCAAAACCTGCCAGACCCAAGATTGTTGCCCGATCGGTGGCATGGCCAATGCCGGTAAAGGCAAGCGAGCCGTGCAGACTGGCTTGCAATCCTGCCGCCGCAAAGGGTGAGCCGCGTAAAACGTCCAAAAACCGGGCGGCCGCCACCATTGGCCCCATCGTGTGCGAAGACGATGGGCCTATGCCAACTTTGAACATATCAAAGACAGACAAAAACATCTAAAGCGATCCTTGTTCAACTGAGATCTGTGCTCGGCCTGCCTGCATCATAAAGCAAAACAGCGCGCTTGCGAGTAAATCCCTCTCATTCATTTGTTTTACCACCACGCGCTACATATGCCGTGTCACACCGCCGTCAGCACGGATGCTTTGGCCGGTGATGTAACTGCTGTCTTCACTGAGCAGAAAAGCCGCTGTTTTGGCTTGTTCTTCTGCTTTGGCAAGCCGCTTGAGAGCCGACATTTGCGCAAATTTTTCCGGCAGATCAAGACTGTCGGTAAACCCGGGTAATAGGCAGTTCATACGGATGTTTTCCGGGCCGTAGCGATCTGAGAAGAGCTTTGTAAACGAGGACACAGCAACTCGGTAAACACTGGATGTCGGAAATGTCAGGCTGGGCTCAAATGCGGAAAACGTCGTAATGTTTACAATTGATCCACCGCCCTGTTGCTGCATGATCGGCGTGACGATCTTTGCCACCTGAATGACCGGTTTAAGCACCATTGAATGGGCTTTGTCCCAATCATCATCTGAAATTTCAAGCAAATCGCCCTTGGGCGGTCCCCCCACATGAATGAGCACGGCATCGATGCGGCCATAGGTGTCCATGGTTAAATCTATTAGCGCGCTGACGTCTTGTGGGTTTTCCGCGCTTCCGCGCAATGCAACACCGTCAAGCTCTTGCGCCAGATTTTCACAGCTTTCTGATGGTGACATCATTGACAGATTATAGCCTCTTGTCCGCATTTCCCGTGCTGCTGCCGCCCCCATGCCCCGGCCGCCGCCAACAATCATGCATACTTTGGTATCCATCTACCTAACTTTCCATAATTTGATACAGAACTAGTGCATTACATAGATCACGAAAATCAATTGAAACACTCAAAAAGCGACAGTTGTTATGGCAAACAGGTCATCTTAAATCGTCCAGATTGCCGTCCCGCTTCGGTTTTGTATAAATCACACTCGCACATCGTTTGAATGTTGCCTATAAGCGCAGTAATCTCAATGGAGGTCCAATATGTTCGACTCATTAAGTGCTGATGACAAAGCTAAATTTGCTGCCGCAAAAAGGGCCGCCGGTCTGGTGCAAAGTGGGATGAAGGTTGGTCTTGGAACCGGAAGCACCGCGGCATGGCTAGTCAAACACCTGGGGCAGAAAATAAGCGATGAAGGGCTGCGTATTCAAGCGGTTCCAACCTCAAGCCGGACAGCTGATCTGGCTCAAAAAGTGGGCATCGAAATTATCACCCTTGATGAAGCTGGTTGGCTTGATTTGACGATTGATGGCGCTGATGAATTTGATGCAGATTTTTCACTCATCAAAGGCGGCGGTGGTGCATTGCTGCAGGAAAAAATTGTTGCAATGGCAAGTGATCGCATGATTGTCATCGCGGATGTGGGTAAAGAAGTTACCCAGCTTGGCGCCTTTCCATTGCCTGTAGAAGTCATCCCGTTTGGTATGAACTCTACGCGCATTTCCATCGAACGTATGCTTGAGGCACTTGGCTACCTTAAGGCTAAAATTAGCACCCGAATGGAAGGTGATCGATTGTTTGTGACAGACGAGGGCAATCACATCCTTGATTTGCACATGAACACAATCAACGATGCCAAAGCCCTTGCACTGGCGCTTAATCAATTGCCTGGGGTGGTTGAAAATGGGCTTTTCATTGATATCTGTTCTTCGGTTATCATTGGCCATTCCGATGGAAGCGTTGAAACACGCGACCTTTTGAACGGTGTAACAGAAAACGAAGATATGTCCGCCGAGGGGCAAAATCTGTTTTCAGACATTGAGGATTGATATGAAGTATGATTTTGATCTTTTTGTCATAGGAGGCGGCTCAGGCGGTGTGCGTGCTGCACGTGTTGCGGCTGCAGAGCCCGGCATTTCCGTCGGATTGGCCGAAGAAGATCGCTATGGCGGAACCTGTGTTATTCGCGGCTGTGTGCCAAAAAAATTAATGGTGTATGCCAGTGAGTATTCCGGCGTGTTTGACGAAGCGGATAGCTACGGCTGGGATGTAGAGGCCGCGGCGTTTAACTGGCCTGCTTTCAGAGGCCGCTTGAACGGGGAACTTGATCGGCTTGAAAATGTTTATCGCGGGCTTCTGGCAAATTCCGGGGTCACCAGTTTTGATGCCAAAGCGCGGCTTTCGGGTCCAAACATGGTTGAATTAAGTACCGGGGAAACCAAAACCGCCCGCCATATTTTGGTGGCAACCGGCGGCTGGCCAGTGCGGCCCGATGTGCCGGGCATCGAGCACAGTATCACGTCCAATGAAATGTTCGGGCTTGAACAATTGCCTAAGTCGATCCTGATTGTTGGCGGTGGTTATATCGCATGCGAATTTGCCGGCATTATGAATGGGATGGGGGTGGCCACCACTCAATACTATCGCGGTGAGCAAATTTTGCGTGGATTTGACCGCGAAGCACGTGATTTAATCGCGTCATCAATGATCGAGCGCGGCATTGATCTGCGCTGTGGTGCTGATGTGGCAAAAATTGAAAAGAGTGGCTCGGGTTTGGTGGTTACCGATGCACACGGCAGTTCAGCCAGATTTGATCATGTGATGTATGCAACTGGCCGCGCGCCGAACACTGCGGGGCTCGGTTTGGCCGATATCGGCGTTAAGACAGGTGCCGCAGGCGAAATACTCGTCGATGAGTTTTCCAAAACCTCGTTGCCGTCAGTCTATGCCATCGGAGATGTGACAAATCGGGCCAACCTAACCCCGGTCGCGATCCGCGAAGCCATGGCCTTTGTCGAGACTGTGTTTAAGGAAAACACCACTGCGCCAGACCATGACCTCATCCCCACGGCAATATTTACCCAGCCTGAAATGGGCACTGTCGGGCTTTCCGAAGAAGCGGCGCGGGCGCAAGAGCCAATTGATGTCTATACCAGTAGCTTTAAGCCGATGCACTCTGGATTCGCAGGTAAGAGCGAAAAAATGTTAATGAAACTGGTTGTATCGCAAAAGGGTGGGTGTGTGCTAGGGTGTCATATCGTCGGGCCTGCAGCGGGCGAGATGATCCAGTTGGCTGGGATTGCGGTCAAGATGGGGGCAACCAAAGCAGACTTTGATCGCACAATGGCCGTGCATCCGACAATGGCCGAAGAACTGGTGACGATGCGCGTAATGCGCGCACGTGCTTGAAAAATGAATTTTGCTGCCCAGTTAAAAGGGGAGCACAAAGTAGACCGAAGAGACGGATAAAAAGGGACAAATTTTATGGCTGGAAACTCAGGCGGCCCGTGGGGCGGCGGTGGACAGGGTGGCGATGATCGCGGCCCTAAAAAAAATGAAGGCGGAGGACGGCGGCCGGCAAACGACGGCCTGCAAATGCCACCTGAAATTGATGATATGCTGAAAAAAGGCCAAGATCAGCTTCGGGTTCTGATGGGCGGAAAAGGCGGCGGTGGCCGTAGCGGCGATGGGGGTCGGGGTGAAGGTCCAACTTTTGGGCGCGGCGCCTATTTGTTGATTTTAGCCGGCTTGCTGGTTTTTTGGGCCTTTAGCAGCTTTTACACTGTCAAACCGGAAGAAAAATCAGTTGAGCTTTTCCTTGGGAAATACTCGTCGATTGGTAATCCCGGCCTGAATTTCGCCCCATGGCCGTTGATGACCTATGAGGTCCTGCCAGTAACGCGAGAACAAAATGAGGGCATCGGCGTGGGTGGCCGAGGCAGCGAAGCAGGCCTTATGCTGACACGTGACGAAAACATCGTTGATATTGATTTTGAAGTGGTCTGGAATATCAATGACCCTGCGAAATACTTGTTCAACCTGCGGGATCCGCAAATGACCATCCGCGCGGTGGCCGAATCTGCGATGCGTGAAATTATCGCCCAGTCTGAGCTGGCGCCGATTTTGAACCGGGATCGGAGGCTCATCAAAGATGACCTTGCGATTTTGATCCAACAAACACTCGACAGCTACAACAGCGGCGTCAATGTGGTGCGGGTCAACTTTGACCGCGCCGACCCGCCAGAGCAGGTGATTGATGCGTTCCGCGCGGTTCAGGCCGCAGAACAGGAACGCGACCGGCTGGAAAAACAAGCGGATGCATATGCTAACCGGGTACTTGCACAGGCGCGCGGTGAATCTGCTCAGGTATTGGAAGAAGCAGAAGGCTATCGCGCACGGGTGATCAATGAAGCAACCGGTGAAGCCAGCCGGTTCTCGGCTGTTTTAGAAGAATATCTAAAAGCCCCGGATGTGACCCGTAAACGGCTTTATCTTGAAGCCATGGAAGAGGTCTTGGGAAGCGTCGACAAAGTCATCATCGATCAACAAGCAAGCGGTCAGGGCGTGGTGCCTTATCTGCCACTGAACCAACTTCGGCAGGAGAATAAGTGATGCGTAGAATAGGTTTTCTCATTCCCGCTCTGGTGATCTTGATCATCGGTCTCATGTCAGCAATATTTATTGTCGACGAACGTAACAAAGCGCTTGTGCTTCAATTTGGCCGCGTGGTGTCCATCAAAGAAGACCCCGGTCTGGCATTTAAAATACCGTTCATTCAGGAAGTTGTGTTCTACGATGATCGGATCCTTAGCCGTGATGTAGACCCGCTTGAGGTCACGCCGCTTGATGATCGGCGTTTGGTGGTTGACGCCTTTGCCCGCTACCGGATTGTCGACGTCAACCAATTCCGCGAAGCTGTTGGCCCAGGCGGGATTCAAATTGCCGAGACCCGTTTGGACGGCATTTTGATCAACGAATTGCGTGAAGTTCTTGGTTCTGTGAGCTCAAACGATATCCTAAGTTCGGATCGGGCGGCCCTGATGCTGCGTATTCGCAACGGAGCAATTGAAAGCGCGCGGTCGATCGGGCTTGAAGTTGTGGATGTGCGATTGATACGAACGGACCTTCCAAGGGCGAACCTAGACGCAACCTTTGCGCGGATGCGCGCTGAACGGGAACGCGAGGCGGCAGATGAGATCGCGCGCGGTAATGAGGCGGCGCAGAGGGTTCGGGCAACAGCCGACAGAACACAGGTTGAGATTGTTTCTGAAGCCAAGCGCGAAGCAGAAATCACCCGTGGTCAGGCCGATGCCGAACGCAACAATATCTTTGCTGAAGCCTATGGTGCTGATCCTGAGTTCTTTGAATTTTACCGCTCGCTATCAGCTTATCGCACTTCCCTGCGCGGTCAAAACACAAGCATGGTCATGTCGCCGGATTCAGAGTTTTTCAACTATCTGAAGTCCGATATGGGCGGTAAATGATCGAAGCGCTGCTTTGGGGCTTAGGCCTCGTTCTACTTATCGAGGGGCTGGTTTATGGACTGGCCCCTCATGTTATCGATCAGTTGTTAGAACAACTGAAATCAATGCCTTATCAAGCGCGCCGGATATTCGGTTTAAGCACAGCCCTGGCCGGGGCGATGCTTTTATGGGCCGTGAGGGCGCTCTTTTAATCGTAATTTAATCTCACGCGCGATCACAAATTCTTGGGTGCTATGTCTTACTATTGCCGGACAATGATTGCGGCCCTACATACTAACCAAATCCGACTGGCAATCTGTGCCTTATGCAATAACAGGAGTTGATCAACATGTTTGTGACGCGTAAAATATCGCGGCCTTTAGCCCAAGCAGTAAACTTGCGGGCTTTTATGCTAATTCGAACTTTGCATATCGGGGCATTGGCTTTTCTATTGCTATTGATGCAACACATGCCAGGGTTCGCCCGAGGCGCTCCGGAAAGCTTCGCAGATTTGGTCGAAGTCACCAGCCCGGCTGTGGTAAATATTACCACCACCACCAAGATAGAGACAAACATTACACCGCGCGGCATTGTGCCCGAAGGCAGCCCCTTTGAAGATTTATTTCGTGATTTTCAAGAGCGCAATCCCAACGGCGCCCCGCCCCGCAGAGCTTCTGCACTGGGCTCTGGTTTTATCATCTCTGAAGATGGCTTTATGGTCACCAATAATCATGTGATCGAAGGCGCCGACGAAATTATGGTAGAGTTTTCCGACGGCAGCGAGCGGGCCGCGAAAATTATCGGAGTGGATAAGAACATTGACGTCGCGCTGCTCAAAGTCGACACAGATGTGGCGCTGGGCTATGTGAGCTTTGGCGACAGTGATTTTGCCCGTGTGGGTGATTGGGTCATGGCAATCGGCAATCCGTTAGGGCAGGGGTTCTCTGTTTCTGCAGGGATTATTTCAGCCCGTAACCGTGAACTTTCCGGCTATTACGATGACTACATACAAACCGATGCGGCGATCAATCGCGGCAACTCTGGCGGCCCACTTTTCAATATGGACGGCGAAGTTATCGGAGTGAATACGGCGATTTTATCCCCCAATGGCGGCTCTATCGGGATCGGGTTTTCCATGTCTTCAAATGTGGTTGCCCCGGTGGTGGCGCAACTGCGTGAGTTTGGCGAAGTGCGCCGGGGCTGGTTAGGTGTCACTATTGGTAATGTGACCGAAGACATTGCTGAAGCGCTGGGCCTTGATGATCCAAGCGGCGCCATTGTGCAAGATGTGGCATCGGCGGGACCGGCGGATAAGGGCGGTTTGCAAGCCACTGACGTCATTGTCATGTTTGACGGTATTAAGGTGGCCAATTCGGGCGAATTGGTCCGGGTGGTCGGCAAAGCACCTGTGGGCAAAACCGTCAATGTTGTGGTGCTGCGGGATGGCAAACGCAAAACACTTCAAGTGACCCTTGGTCAGCGGCCCTCTCTAGATGAGTTGGCGCGCAGCGGCGGTCTTGGAAGTCAGCCACCGGAAGAGCCTGAGGAGGTGAGCACATTCCTCGGCATTGGATTGATTAATATCGACCCGAAACTACGGGGCGAAAAGGGCCTTGATGAAAGCGCTGTGGGGCTTTTTGTGGACAGTATTGATGAAACCTCTGACGCCTATCAAAAAGGTCTTAGGGTTGGAGATATCATCACTGATGCAGGGCAAAAAGGTGTGACAAGCGTTAAACAGTTTGCCGAACAATTGGCCAGTACCAAAGACGCAGGGCGGAAGTCAATTCTGGTGCTGGCAAGGCGCGAAGGGCAACCGCGCTTTGTGGTGCTAAACCTAGAGTGACTTCATTAATACTTTAGGAAAGTCCGCCATTGTGGCGGGCTTTCAGCTATCCTAAAGTATATCTCTTGGCACTGGCAAAAGGCCAAGTTCATAGGCAGTTTTGCGGGATAAAATGGCGCTGTCCAATCCATTCGCGGCCTGATAATGGCGCAGCGCGACTTTGGTGTCGTGATCCATCATCGCCGTTAGCTTGCCATTAAAGTAACCGCGTGCGGTTAATGCACGCTGTAAGTTTGCAATCAGATCGGCGCCCATTTCATCGTCGCAGGGTGTATCGAACCACTCGATAGACCGCTCGCGTATAATCCGGTGAATGGTTTGGTTTTGATAGGTGGCCGGGGCGATTTGACGGCCAGATGGGCTAAATTTTGCGGGCGCAATGAGCGTTTTTTCAGTCACTGTTTCATAGATTGCGGGTTGGGAAATTTTGGCCCGACAAGTTTCTTGATCTGGCTCTGGTTTATTGACATTTACCCCCAGTGTTTGGGTGCTTAACGCACAAGCCGAAAACAAGATAGGGCTAAGCGTTAATAAAAATGGGGCAGCAAGGCGGCGCATTTTATAATCCTTAAATCAATATACCAAGTTTATGTTTAAGTTGCACTTTTGCCTAGAGTTTTTTCAACTGGTGCCACCAAGTGATCAAGCAGGGGTGATATATCTTCGATCTTTTCTGCAATCACGTGCGTGACACCATTCGCGCGCTGCAACCGGCCGGTAACGCGCATAAGCCGTGCAGATATCACGGCCCGCCGATAGCGTTCAAAAACCTTACGCCAGACCACAATGTTCACTGTTCCGGTTTCATCCTCGAGCGTGATAAAAATGACCCCCTTGGCGGTGCCCGGCCGTTGGCGAAGGATCACCAATCCGGCAACGCACACCCGCGCGTGTGCAGGCGGCTGGCACAGTTGAGTAGCGCAGCAGGCTGACGGTGGTTTCGGCCATTGGGAATAAGAAATCTTACACATAAGAACAAAGATAGAACAAAATAATTTTGTCGCAAGCAGATATTTTGAAGGTCGTAAAAAGGCTGGCGCATCCTAAATACAAAAGATAATAGAGTTAAAACCAGTTTTGAACGAGATCAGCAGCATGGCAAAGATTACCTATATTGAGCACAATGGCACCGAGCATCAGGTCGACGTCGCAAATGGGTTGACGGTTATGGAAGGCGCGCGGGATAACAATATCCCCGGAATAGAGGCCGACTGTGGCGGCGCCTGCGCCTGTTCTACCTGCCATGTCTATGTGCACCCAGACTGGGCTGAGAAATTGCCCTCAATGGACGATATGGAAGAGGACATGCTGGATTTTGCCTATGAGCCAGATCCGGCGCGCTCACGCCTAACCTGTCAGATTAAAGTCACCGACGCCCTCGATGGGCTTGTTGTACAGATGCCCGAGAAACAGATTTAAGCAGCGTTTGAATTTACTTAGCTGCCGCCGTCTTCCATTGCCTCCAGCTCATCAATCATCGCTGAGATCATCGACAGGCCCTTATCCCAGAATTTTGGATCGCCGGCATCTAGCCCGAACGGGGCAAGCAGGTCTTTGTGATGCTGCGAGCCGCCGGCTTTGAGCATTGCAAAATACTTATCCTGAAACCCTTCGGGGCTGTCTTGATAGACCGCATAAAGCGCATTGACCAAGCCATCGCCGAAGGCATAGGCGTAGACATAAAACGGTGAATGCACAAAATGCGGAATATAGGCCCAAAAGGTGTCATAGCCGGGCATGAATTCAAATGCGGGTCCTAGGCTTTCCCCTTGCACGCTCATCCAGAGCGCATTGATATCTTCTGGGGTTAGCTCGCCGGATTTTCGCGCTGCGTGCAATTTGCATTCAAAATCGTAAAACGCAATCTGGCGCACCACGGTGTTGATCATGTCCTCGACTTTTCCTGCCAGCAGAACTTTGCGTTCATTTTGATCTTTGGCATTGTCCAAAAGCTTGCGAAAGGTCAGCATTTCACCAAAGACACTGGCGGTTTCGGCCAAGGTGAGCGGGGTTGAGGACAGCATTTCGCCCTGGCCTGCTGCCAACCGCTGGTGCACCCCATGACCCAGCTCATGCGCGAGCGTCATGACATCCCGCGGTTTTCCAAGATAATTCAGCATCACATAGGGATGCACATCAGTGACGGTGGGATGGGCAAAGGCGCCCGGCGCTTTGCCGGATTTAACCGGTGCATCAATCCAGCCTTGGCTGAAAAACGGCTCGGCCAGATCGGCCATGCGCGGGTCAAATCCGGCGTAGGCGTCCATCACGGTGGTGCGGGCTTCTTCCCAGCCGACAATACGGTTACTTTCCATTGGCAGCGGCGCGTTGCGATCCCAAACCTGTAATTTATCCAGCCCCAGCCATTTACGTTTGAGCTCATAATAGCGGTGGCTGAGTTTTGGATAGGCCGCCACAACCGCATTGCGCAGCGCCTCGACCACTTCGGGTTCTACATCATTGGACAGGTGCCGCCCAGTTTGCGGAGTTGGCATAGCGCGCCAGCGGTCAATGATGTCTTTTTCTTTGGCCAATGTATTATGCAATCGGCTGTAGACCTTCAAATTGGCTTGAAACACCGCCGCCAATTCCCGTGCTGCAGCTTCACGTTTCGCGCGGTTATGGTCAGTGAGAAAATTCAGCGCGCCTTCTATATTGTAGCTTGTGCTATCTATGGTGAACTCTAGCCCGGCTGTGGTTTCGTCAAAAAGCTTTTCCCAGGCATCACCCACCGCGCCAAGGTCATGCAGGAATTTTTCCAGCTCATCGCTGAGCTGATATGGCTTCATAGCGCGGGTCCGTTCAAACACGCGGCGATACCGCGCCAGATTGGCGTTTTGTGCGAGCAAGCTTTCCAAATGTTCATCTTCAAGTCGGTTCAGCTCAAGTGTGAAAAACACCAAAGGAGTGCTGAAATCGGTGATTTTTTCCTGAAGATCGCTCATGAATTTTGTACGCTCGCCATCTGTGGTCAGCTGATAATAGCGCAGGCCCGCATAGGACATGATGCGGCCGCTCACAGCGCTAATTTTTTCCTGCCGCTGCACGCAGGTCAGCAGCGCCTCGGCGCTGAGCGCGGCAAGCTTGCCTTCATAATCGGCAGCAAAGCTTTGGCATTCTTTTTCCAACCACGCCAGATCACTGTGCAGCGCGGGGGCATCGGGGCCTGTGTAAAGATCGCTGAGGTCCCACTCAGGCAGAACGCCCAAATCCGTGTTGGATGGGTCGGTTGCGGTGTCGGTGGGGGAAAAATTGAGCTGGAACATATTTTAACCTTCGGTTGCTTGGCTTTCAGATATGGCGCGGCGGTGGGTTTTGCAAGGCGTTAGCAAGCGCTTCGCGTGATCATATTTGAGTATTTTTGCAAAGAAAAAGTGGCCGGCTGTCCGAGAGTGGATCGCGGGTTTAAACATGGGTTGGCGCAGCCGCGAAAGGGGTTGCAGTTATTGGTTTTAGAAGTGCTCTGCGCATTAAGCTAGGACGTGTTGATCAGGTTGGCATGGGCATCAAAATGCGCGCTGATTTGATCCAAAATGGCATTGTGCACCTGCGGCGCTTCCATCAAAACTTCATGCTGGCCCGGATCAATCATAACCAGTTTTCCATTGGCCCAGGCCGCCATGCGCTCCTTGATCCTAGGCACATCCACAACCTGTTCGTCACTGCCAAGAAAGCAAAGGCAGGGCTGTGGGGGGCTGGGCATATGTGACAGCTGCCGGGTTTCGCGTAGCGCGCGGTGGAACCATCGCAGGCTGGGCCCGCCAAGCTGCAAATCGGGGTGCTTGGTCATATGCAGGCGCATATACTCCCACATATAGCGGTCGTTGGTGAGGGTGTTGCCCTTGAAATCTGCTGTCGCGCAATAGCTTTCTGCTTTTGTGCTTGGAGTGTAGGCTGTTCCAAGACCCATTAAAGTACCAGTTTTGGCCACCAACCGTGCTGCAGTTTGGGTCAGTGTAACAACATTAATGCCCCACATTGGACCGGTAAAGGCCGCCGCAATAAAGCTATCGCTTTTGTGCAGTGCCCGCAGACCAATGCAGCCGCCCATGGAGTGGCCAAGAATATACCAAGGTTTTGGAGCATTGCTCTGTGCCGCCCAGTGCATCACAGTGTCAAGATCAACTTGATATTCGGAAAATTCGCTAACATGACCAAGCAGCGTGTCTTTGTGCAGCCGCTCAGACAGACCTTGGCCACGCCAGTCGATTGCAAGAACACTATAGCCATTCTGCACCAATCTGCGGGCCGCTTTGCCATATTTTTCAATATATTCAGTGCGCCCGGGGCATAAAAAAATGGTTCCGTGACTTGCTTTAGCAGGCCAGTGCCCGACCCTTATGCGCAGGTCGTCTTTGGTGGTCAGCCAATATCCGTATGCTTCAGGTGGCCCGTCGGCAACGTCATTGAACAATGGCGCAGCAGCTGCCGTCATTAACCGAGTATTGTTCCAAGGCGCATGGCGGTTCCCATATCGCCATCCACCAAAAGGCGCCCACCCATAAAGGCTGATGTGGAATCCAAATCGCCGGATAAAATATCACGAAAGGTATCTGCATCCGCGCTAAGCGTCACGTCGGTCTCATCATCACCCGCGCGTACCCCGTTGGTATCGATAATAATTGCGCCTTCTCCAGTGATGGAAAATTTGGCTGATCCGTCAAATGTTGAGCCGTCAAGCTTTGCCTTTAATGCGGCAACCGCTTCCGCAATCACATCACTCATGGTTTTGGTCTCCTGATTATGTTTGGGGTAAAATACCCTTCGGTTTGTGCTTTTACGTCAGAATTGGTGATCAAAAACTCGTTTTCAAACATCTCTTTCCATTTGGACCTACTCTACCCCTTTTTTTAAGGGCGTCAATTACTCGTGCCGCAAGGTCATCCTTAGTGGTGAAACAAAGAAACGGGCCAGATTGATGTTTTCTGAGGTGTTTGCAAGACAGCTTTGACTATACATCTTTGTCGTCACGGCATAGAGATTATTTCGCAGTGGAGCGCCAAAGCTGGCGCAGGCAAAGCACCTTGTAGGTTGGGGTCAAACATGGCGCAACAGGCGCAGATTGTGGCGGTCTTGGGGCCGACGAATACGGGCAAAACCCATTACGCGATAGAGCGAATGCTGGGTTATCGCAGCGGCGTCATCGGGCTTCCGCTTAGGCTTTTGGCGCGTGAAGTTTATGATAAAATTGTGGCTCTGCGCGGCCCGTCAGTGGTTGCCTTGGTGACGGGCGAAGAGCGGTTGGTGCCGGCGCGGGCGCAATATTGGGTCTGTACGGTAGAAGCCATGCCGCAGGGCATGGGGGCAGATTTTGTCGCGATTGATGAAATTCAGCTTTGCGCCGATCCGGAGCGGGGTCATGTGTTTACCGACCGCCTGCTGCATATGCGCGGGGCAAAAGAAACTCTGTTTTTAGGGTCAGATACGATGCGGGGGCCGATTTCAGCGTTGGTTCCCCAGGCAGAATTTTTGCACCGCAAGCGCCTAAGCACACTCAGCTATTCGGGATCGAAAAAAATAAGCCGTATGCCGCCGCGCAGCGCCATTGTGGGTTTTTCAGTTGAGGGCGTCTATGCGATTGCTGAACTGATTCGCCGGCAAAAGGGCGGCGCAGCTGTGGTCATGGGGGCGCTGAGCCCGCGCACCCGCAATGCGCAGGTGGAACTTTATCAAAATGGAGAAGTGGATTATCTGGTGGCGACCGATGCAATTGGCATGGGGCTAAACCTAGATGTGCATCATGTTGCCTTTTCTGCCTTAAGTAAATTTGACGGCCGCCGAATGCGCGCTTTGGCGCCCAATGAATTGGCCCAGATCGCAGGTCGGGCGGGGCGCGGCATGGCAGATGGCAGCTTTGGGGTGACCGGTGAGGCGCCCGCATTGGACGAGATGGTGGCAGACGCCATTATGGAGCACCGGTTTGCCCCTTTAAAGCGGCTTCAATGGCGCAATTCACTGCTGCAATTTGGCAGCCCAGAGCGTTTAATTTCTTCGCTTGAACAGCCCGCAGATAGCCCGCATTTGTTTAAAGCCAGAGAAGCAGATGACCTGATGGCATTGAAAACACTGACCCAGATGCCTGATCTGCGCGATGCTATGCACGATGCAAATTCGGTGCAGTTGCTATGGGATGTGTGCAGGGTGCCGGATTTTCGCGGCCTTGGCCATGCAGATCATACCAGCCTTCTGGCCGGTATATTTACTTACCTGCACAAAAAAGGAACTGTCCCAGATGATTGGTTTGCACGGCAAATCAACCGGATAGATAAGACCGACGGCGATATTGACACATTATCAAATAGGTTGGCATTTATTCGTACATGGACCTATGTTGCGCAGCGTTCTGGCTGGGTGCATGACGAAAATCATTGGCGTGGAGCGACGCGCGCTGTAGAAGACAGATTATCAGATGCTCTTCATGAGCGTTTGACGCAAAGATTTGTGGATCGGCGGACATCGGTTTTGTTGCGCCGGCTCAAGCAAAAGGAGGCCCTTTTGGCCGAAGTGAATGACAATGGTGAGGTGACCGTCGAAGGCGAATTCGTCGGTCGGCTCGAAGGATTTAGGTTCCGGCGCGACAAAGACGCCAGCGGACAAGAAGCAAAAGCAATTCAAGCCGCTTCGCTGCAGGCTCTGGTGCCACATTTTCACCTAAAAACAGATCGTTTTTACAATGCGCCCGACACCGAGATGGATTTTACCGATCAAGGTGGCCTGATGTGGGGTGAACAGGCTGTTGGTAAACTGATGGCTGGTGATGATCCCTTAAAGCCAAAAATCAGCGCTTTTGTCGATGAAGCTGCCGGACCAGAGATTTTGGAAAAAGTCGAACGCCGCTTGCAGCATTTTATTGACCGCAAAATTGCCGGCCTGTTTGATCCGCTGCTGAACCTTCAGCGGGATGAGACTTTGAACGGTTTGGCGCGTGGTTTTGCCTTTCGTCTGGTGGAAGGCTTTGGTCTTTTGCCGCGGGCTGCGGTCGCAGAGGATGTCAAAGCGCTGGACCAGGACGCGCGCGCAAGCCTGCGCAAACATGGCATTCGCTTTGGTCAATTTACCATCTTTATGCCGCTCTTGCTGAAACCTGCTCCGACGCGTTTGCGGCTTCTGTTGTGGTCCCTTGCTCAGAAGCTTGATGTATTTCCAGAGTCGCCGCCCCCCGGTTTGGTGACGGTTCCAACGGATGAAAAAGCGCCCAAAGGCTATGACACTATGTCGGGCTACCGCATCGCTGGTGCCCGGGCTATTCGGATCGATATGCTGGAACGTTTGGCCGATTTGCTACGGGTCGAAGACAGCCGCAACGGGTTTGAAGCCAAGGCCGATATGCTGTCCATCACCGGCATGACGCTCGAACAATTTGCCGATTTAATGCAGGGCTTGGGCTACAGCGCTGATAAAGGCGAGCGCGAAAAAGTCAAAGCGGCCGCCAAGATTGATGGTGAAGTGCAACCTGCCGAAAACACGCCAAAAGAGCCTGCAGAGCAGGTTGAAGAGGCTTTGGATGCGCACAGCGCCCCAGAGCAAGGCGGCGAAGTCGCCGGTGCGACAGATCCAAATGTATCCGCGCCCGCCTCTGATGAGACTGGCGAGAAACAAGAAGAGCCGCAAGCTGGGCAGGCAGAGCGTTCCTCTGACACCAACGAAACGCCCGATGATGTGGCGGCGGATGGGACGACAACGCCAGAAGATGTCTCAGGTGAGCCGGAAAAAGAGGTGTTCTACACCTTTAAATGGGGCCGACGACCACCTCGGCGAGGTGCTCAGCAGGGTGCAGAAAATTCAAACCCCTCTGGCACTAAAAAGCCAAATAAGCGCAAGCCAAAACCGAAAAAACGCCCTGAGTCCACCGGCGCGAAAAAGTTTCAGTCCCGACCCGAAAAGAAACAAGCCATTGATCCGGACAACCCATTTGCCGCCGCCCTCATGGGGCTTAAGACCAAGGAGTAAGCTTGCCGCCCCCTGAGCAGAAACTGCGGGTCGATAAATGGCTCTGGCATGCACGGTTTTTCAAAACCCGCAGCTTGGCCAGCAAAATTGTTTCTGCCGGCCACGTGCGGGTGAACGGTAAAAAAATACCCAAATCGGCAACAGCTGTTTGTATCGGGGATCGGTTGCGCTTTGCCCAGGGCCGGATCGAACGTGAGGTCGAGGTGCTTGGCCTTGGCGAGCGCCGTGGACCCGCCGTTGAGTCGCAAACATTGTACCATGATCATACGCCTGTGCAAAAAATAGACCCTCAAGCCCCCCGTTTTGAGGGAAAAGGTCGCCCAACCAAGCAGAATCGTCGCAGGATCGGACTTATGCGCGATCAGATGCTTGAATGACGCGGGTCTGTAGATTAGCTAAGGCCAGAATTGTCTGAGATCTGGATAACCCCCAATGACCTATATCGTGAATGATAGTTGTATTGCCTGCAAATATACCGACTGCGTAGAAGTCTGTCCGGTCGATTGTTTTTACGAAGGTGAAAACATGCTGGTGATCCATCCAGATGAATGCATTGATTGCGGTGTTTGCGAACCTGAATGCCCGGCCGATGCCATTCGCCCGGATACGGAACCTGATATGGAAAAATGGGTGGAATTTAACCGCAAGTACTCGGAAATGTGGCCGGTAATTATTACCAAAAAAGACCCGCTGCCCGAGGCAGAAGAGCGCGATGGAGAAGCTGGCAAGCTGGAAAAATATTTTTCAGAGGCAGCAGGCGAGGGTGGTTAACCTTGGGGAGCCGATAATTTTGTTGGTTGCTAGGAATCAGTCAAATTTTGTGTTACATTCTCGCGAGAAATGAAAATAACCAATTTTGTGGGCAGTCGAAATGAACGCCGTATAACTTTTTGGTCAGCTGTTTTAACATCCAGCAGAGGAAAGCAAAGCCTCTGTCGGTGTTTTGTCGTGTTAAAGCGATGTAAAAGGGGAAAGTAAATGTCGAAGTCTAAGAAATCTGAGTTCTCTCCAGACGAATACGTGGTGTATCCAGCGCATGGGGTGGGAAAAATTATTTCCATTGAAGAACAGGAAATTGCTGGAATTTCCCTCGAACTTTTTGTGATTTCTTTTGAAAAGGACAAAATGACGTTGCGGGTGCCAACCCATAAGGCAACCGAAATTGGCATGCGCGCCCTCAGCTCGCCTGATGTGATCCTTAAAGCCATGACGACCCTGAAGGGCAAGGCCAAGGTAAAGCGCGCCATGTGGTCGCGCCGGGCGCAGGAATATGAGCAAAAGATTAACTCTGGCGATTTGATTGCCATCGCCGAAGTGGTGCGTGATCTGCACCGCAATGATGACCAGCGCGAACAAAGCTATTCTGAGCGCCAGCTTTATGAGGCGGCGCTTGAACGTTTGACCCGCGAGGTCGCAGCTGTTGAAGACGGGGACGAAGCTGCAGCGGTTAAAAAAGTTGATGATGTGCTGGTATCGCGCGCAGCCTAAGTTTGGCGCAAGCGATGACTGTAAAAGATTAAGCGCATGCCAGTAAAACCATCAGGGCAACAAGCTCTGAAAGCTGGCCTGTCGCGCCCAGAATATCTCCGGTTTGACCGCCGATTTTAGCGCTTGCGATGCGCGCGCAGGCCCAAGCCGTTAATCCGGCAATTGCGCAGGCCAGCACTCCGGAAAACCCGCCGAGAACCAAACCGATGACGACGGCCAAGGCAAGGCCCGCATAGGTGGGCTGAAAATCGGGCCGTCCGACGCTGTGGGACAGCCCATCATGGCGTGCATGGGGCAGGTTGGCCATCACCACTGCCATCAGGGCGCGCCCGGTCATCGCTGCGATGATTAATCCACCCAAGGCAAATTCCGCCTCTAGCAGGCCCACCAAAAGCCCCCAGCGCAAGGCAAAACTTATCACCAGTGCCAGAACACCGTAGGTGCCAATTGCGCTGTCTTTCATAATCTCAAGGCGGCGGGACGGATCGTGTCCACCCCAAAGCCCGTCGGCGCTATCTGCGAGCCCGTCTTCATGCATGGCGCCGGTTAAAATGATCCCTAAGGCCAGACCAATGAGCGCCGCCGCCATGGGCGGCAGTCCAAGCCAAAGTCCCGCCATGCATCCCAGCCAAACAATAGCGGCCCATAGCGCCCCGATGAGCCCATAGGCCCACACGGCTTCGGCTTGGCGATCATAGGCGTTTTCCGGCACTTTGATCGGTATGCGGGTCAGCAGGCTGACCGCCACCATGAGGTCAAGCCGCCAAGTTTTGAGCCAAAGTTGGGCCATGTCGCCTTCAGTCCTAAAGATGCCTTGATTTCACTTGTTAAGGTTTCTGAGTGTTGTACATAGCGTGAGAACGAAGCCAACAACAAGGCAAAAGCAATGACCACATCATTTTCGTCCCTCGCAGAATTCGCCGCAGTGCTTCGGAAAGCTCCTGAGGTTGATCGCCAGGCTCTAGACGCCGCTCGCGATCGCAATGGACAGTTGACCAAACCCCCCGGCGCATTGGGCCGTTTGGAAGATCTGGCGATTTGGTATGCCGGCTGGCGCGGAACCCCCAAACCGCAAATCAATGCACCGCAAGTGGTGATTTTTGCCGGCAACCACGGGGTGACAGCGCAGGGCATTTCCGCCTTTCCGGCCGAAGTCACCGAACAAATGGTGCTGAACTTTCAATCGGGTGGCGCGGCGATCAATCAGTTGTCCTCTTGCTTTGGGGCGCGGCTTGATGTGCATGCCCTGCAATTAGACAGGCCAACAGCAGATTTCACCCAAGGCCCGGCGATGAGCGAAGACGAATGCGTCGCTGCGCTAAAAACCGGCTGGGCCGCTGTTGACGAGACCAGCGACTTATTGGTCACGGGCGAGATGGGTATTGGCAATACCACATCGGCAGCGGCGATTGCGCTGGCACTTTACGGCGGCTCTGGCGCCGACTGGGCAGGCCGCGGAACCGGCGTTGATGACGCTGGCCTGTCACGCAAAGCAAAGGTTATTGAGGCAGGCCTTGCCGCCAACCCTCAGGCCGCTGGCAATGGGCTTGAAGCCCTGCGGTGCCTTGGGGGGCGGGAACTGGCGGCCATGGTTGGGGCAATTGCCCACGCGCGAATGCTTCGGGTTCCAGTTATACTTGACGGTTTCATCTGCTCAGCGGCCGCGGCTGCGTTGGCCCATGCGGTGCCCGGAATTCTAGATCACACAGTGGCAGGCCATGTCAGTGCAGAAGGCGCGCATAAAGCGATCCTCGATCAGATTGATAAAAAACCACTTTTGTCGATGGATATGCGGCTGGGCGAAGGCTCTGGTGCGGCGCTGGCAATCAGTATGCTGCAGGCTGCAGTGGCTTGCCACACAGGCATGGCCACATTTGCCGAAGCCGGGGTAGCAGCTGGGTAGTGTTTTACTATTGCGTGGGTAAGGGCGCATCGGCTTTGATCTGATCCATGACGATCCGGCTTTGTACGCGCAGCACCATCGGCAACGGCAAAAGAATGTCCTGAACCAGCACATTCAAAGCCTTTAGGTCACTGCAAAAGACCCTCAGCATATAATCGGCCTCACCGGTTAATGTCCAAGCAGCTACAATTTCTGGGCGGTTGCTCAGCATACGAGAAAACGCACGGCCTTGTTCGGGGCCGTGTGTGCTCAGCTGTACCTGAATAAAGGCTTGAACCTGTAAGCCAAGCCGTTCTGCATTAATATGGGCGCGATAGCCGGAAATATAACCTTCGCTTTCCAGCTTTTGACGGCGCCGTGCTGCTTGGCTCGGCGATAGATTTAACAGCTCGCCCAAATCTTGCGCAGTGAGTTGACTGTCCCTTTGTACCGCCGCCAGCAAAGCTTTATCCATGCTGTCAATCATGCGACAAAAATCCTTATAATTAACAAGTTACATCAAAAATACGCAATATTTATGATAAGTACACATAAATTTGCGCATTATTGGCGCAATATACGCGGTATTATTGGCCCATATAATATTAAAAAGGAAGTTTGCCATGGGTCCGTTCCCGCATGATTCCCCGAAATCTGAAATTTCAGCCACCAATCCGATTGGCACAGATGGGTTTGAATTTGTTGAATTTTCACATCCTGATCCACAAAAGTTGCGAGACCTGTTTGCTACAATGGGCTATCAGCACACTGCCACCCATAAGACCAAGGAAATTGAGCTTTGGCAGCAAGGCGATATTACCTATGTTCTGAATGCCCAAGCCGATGGCTTTGCCGCCAAATTTGCTGCCGAGCATGGACCCTGCGCAGCTTCGATGGCATGGCGCGTGGCTGATGCCCAGCATGCCTTTGATCATGCGGTAAAGTGCGGTGCGAAACCCTTTGAGGATGCGGGTAAATGCCTGAATGTTCCAGCCATTTACGGCATTGGCGGATCACTGATTTATTTTGTTGACCAGTACCGCGATACAAATCCTTATGGGGAAGAGTTTGACAGGATTGCCGCGCCAAACCCAGCCGGTGTTGGATTTTATTATCTTGATCATTTGACCCATAATGTTTTTCGGGGAAACATGGATACTTGGTTTTCCTTTTATAAAAACCTGTTCAATTTTAGAGAAATCCGGTTTTTCGATATAGAGGGAAAATATACTGGCCTGTTCAGCCGTGCTTTAACCTCGCCCTGCGGCCGTATTCGCATTCCGCTGAATGAAGACCGCGGCGAAACCGGTCAGATTGTTGCCTATCTTAAAAAATATAATGGCGAAGGCATTCAGCATATCGCTGTGGGCAGCGAGGATCTTTATCGTTCAACCGACCAGATTGCCGAAAATGGTTTGCGGTTTATGCCGCCGCCACCCAATGCGTATTACGATCTGAGCCATGAGCGGGTGGTGGGCCATGAAGAGCCCATTGAGCATATGAAAAAACACGGTATCTTGATCGATGGAGAAGGCGTGGTGGATGGCGGTGAGACAAAAATATTGTTGCAGATATTTTCAAAAACCGTTGTAGGCCCGATCTTTTTCGAATTTATTCAGCGTAAAGGTGAAGACGGATTTGGCGAAGGAAACTTTAAAGCCTTGTTTGAGTCCATCGAACGCGAGCAGATCGCCAATGGAGAACTGGTGGCCAGTTGATCAACCGCGCGGCAGAGAAAGGGTTATGTTTTCGCCGCTTTTGATATAACGCAGCTCGTTTTTTGCGATGGCGGCCACGCGTCCGCCATCCAACTGATCGCCCACTTCCACCATCACGCGGCGGCCACTTTTCAACCGGATCAAAGCCCGCCGTGTGCTTTTGGTGCCAAAAACCCCAATCAGGTTTACCTGACGAAGATCAAGCACCCGTTTCAGAGTGGCCTGTTTGCGCACCAAAGCATTGCTAGGCTCTGTGCCTGCGCCTGAGCCAACCTCGGCTTCGTCGCCCTCGCTTATAGTGCTCAAGAGGCGGGATAGAAAATTTATGCCTTGCGTAGTTTCCAAATCAAGCGGCCGGCTTTTAGGGCGCAGTGATGCCAATAGTGGCTGCTCAAAGGGCAGGGGCTTGATGGCCGCAACGGCCTCTGAGGGTCTAGCTTTGGGCCGTAACTTGGCCAAGGCTGCCAGCGCCTCTTGTGCTTTTTGATCTGGGCTCTTCAGGCTGCTGGGCCGCTGTGGGGGGCGAACCGTGACCAGCGGGATGCCGGTCACCGTCAACAATGGCACATTCTCTGCGCTTGGCTCAGGCACCATATTGGGCAGATCAGGTATGAGAGGAGTGTTTTGGGGTTGCGGCTCAAGAAGAGAAACTTGTCCATCATCTGATGTTGTAGTTGCTTGCGCATCAGGAGGGCTTGATCCGTCCTCTAATAGATCGACTTCTGTTGACAGAGGGGTGCGGAGCGACCTGTCAAAGGGCGTTTGAGTTTCTGGTGTAAGTTTGGAAGCATCCAATGCGGCGATCTCTTGTGGAAGAACGGCCGCATCACTTTCAGTATTTGCTATAGGGCGCAAACTATCGGTTATATTTTCTGCGGTAGTCTTGTTTGGTAATTCCTCGACTACCTGCAGATCATCTGCGCCAAGCGCTGCCGTTGCAAATGACAATGCGAGTGGACGGATAAAGTTGGGGTCAGGCATTAGTCCGGTGCTATCAGGCAATGCGATTGCGTCATAAACCTCAACAGGTGGATCAATCGAGGCAATATAAAGATCGCCTAAATAGTCCCAGCCCATATCTGCGGGCGGGACTGGTGCCACTGGTATGTTGTGAAGGATGCTTGCTGTATCTTGGCCCTTCTTGGGGTCATGGGATGACAGCCCCAAGAAGGGGAGCAAAAAGTTACTGTCGGGGCGCAGGTTGGCGCTATTAGGTAAAGCTGTGATATCTTTTACGGCTACGGCAGGATCTCGCGCCGCGCTGTAAATAGCCCCGAGGAAATCCCAGTTTGTCCTTGATGGCGGCACCGGGGCAGTGGGCCATTCTGGCATCGGTTGGTAGAGGCTGCGCAGCGCGTCAGGCCGAGTTGGTCCGATTGGTTTTCTGTCTGGTCTTTCAAGCGTGGCCAATTCTCGATTGCTATCAAATAAGGCCAGAGTTTGCCAAGAAAGCGTTGGGGCCGTTTGAGCGACGCCTGATATCGGTTGATCCAACAGTTCAACCCCGAGAGCGTAATTGATACGCGGAAGCTCAACTAGAGCTTTTAGATCAAGATCAAAACTGTCATCGGTAATCACAGTCTTTGGTTTGGAAGGCCTGTTCGTCAGTTTGGCCGAACCCAGCGAGAATACTGGGTTAAGGTTTGCGATTATCGGGGCAGTATCGGCTGTGATCTGACCGGGAAAAGAGGATTGTCCCTGTGACAGTTGCCGTGCTCCTAATGTCGCGGCTTCAATTTTTGATAGGATGTCCGGCGCGGCATCTAAGTCAGCCCAGTCTGCTGAGCCGTCAGAAAATTGCGGTTTATAAAGGGAATAAGTCGCGATCCCGACTGTCGCCAAAATCACAGGGGCCAAAAGAAGAACTGGCCAAAAAGGTTTTATGGTTCGTTTTAGATCTTCTGACAGCTTAAGATTATTTTGTGCTTCGAGCCACCATGCTTTGATATCAGCGCGGCTTTTGGTCACAAAGCTCTGCGCCTGCCGGCGCAATTGCCTTTGCTGTTGGTTTAACTCGGCGAGATATTGTTTTGCGCTGTTGGCATTTCTCAGCAACTCTTGTTTAAATTGCTGTCTCGCTCTCTGCAAACCGCTAAAGTCAATTGACTGGACATAATTGATGAACGCCTTCCGCAATGAGCGTAAACCGTGGCCGGATTGCTGCAGCGTCGATTTAATCCTCTGGGACCCCCACTTTACAGCGGTTCGGCCAATATTAAGCGGCGTTGAAACCATCAAGCTTGCAGCATATCCAGGATCAAGAGTGACCTGCGGAGCTATTAAGGTTTGTTTTGGTGTTTCTGTTGCAGCGTTGGGTGTTTCTTCATCAGGCGCGCTATCGCGTTGACTTCGAAAAACCAATTCCTCTTCGGGTTGAGGTGCGTCGGTTGTTTTGTCAGATTGTATTTCCGCTTTGCTTTGCGCGACAGAGCTTTGCACCGGTTGCCGAGGTAAAGGGGCGGCAATTAACTCTGGATTAGGTAGAATGACAATGGCGTGCTCATCGCATTCCATGCGGCGGCGGTCGCCTTCAGCAGTGCCAAAAAAGGCTTCGCCTACAAAACTGTCCTTGGGGGGAATGGCAACATTACCCAATGGCTTAAATTCACAGCTCTGAGCAAAGGCTTCAGCTTCCTGAAGGGTTTCAATCGCCACTGCCGCTACAAAAATACTATCCTGTGTCGTGGCCCAGTCAAACCGTAACTCGGACAATTGATAGGGTGTCGCATTTTTTAAATGGGCATTGATCAAAGCTTCTATATCATCGATCAAAGCATTTTTTGGGCGAGCCAAAGTCAGATATTTTATTTGCTCGTTTGGGATGACAAGCTTCACTTGCGCCGCACTTGGATCCAAGCCGAGAGCCTGCTTTCGCAACCTGCCTATTTTTGGGGTCAGGTCATCCTTTTTAAAGTTGACATTGCCGAGGACAGACCAACCTGTTTCGGCCCGCTGCAGCAGCGATATACTGTCAAAAGACAGGGAAAGGGCAAAATTTGGTTTCATCCGGTCAGGTTGGCTATATAACTCTCAGCGTTGGTTTTACGCCTTTGCGGCAGAGTTTACAGCAGGATGGTTCGCTTTCAAAGTAAAACCCCACAGCTAGCGGATTTTTGCTTCTACGAGGCCCGACTTTACCGAAATACATCGGCCCATTTTGGGGCTGAGTAAGCTATCATGCCGATCCGAATTTTGTATCTACGGATCGGCATAACCATACATTTCTACTTAGTAGCCGCCTGCTTCAGCGCCTGGTCAAGATCGCTGATCAGATCATCGGCATCTTCGATACCTATTGATATCCGCACAACATTCGGGCCCGCACCGGCGGCCTCTTGTTGCTCGGTGCTCAATTGGCGGTGCGTGGTTGAAGCAGAGTGAATGACCAAAGAACGGGCATCGCCTAAATTTGCCACATGGCTGAAGATCTCAAGGCTGTCGACAAATTTAACACAGGCCTTGTAGCCACCTTTTAGCCCAACGGTGAACAAACCGCCCGCGCCTTTGGGGCAAATTTTTGCGCCGCGATCAAAATAGGGCGAGCTTGGCAAACCGGCATAGGTCACCGCGTCAACCGCGTCATGGCCTTCTAGCCACGCGGCGATCTTTTTGGCGTTTTCCACATGCCGGTCCATGCGGAGCGAAAGGGTTTCAATGCCCATCAATGTATAATGTGCCGCCTGCGGGTTCATCGTCATCCCCAAGTCGCGCAGACCCACGGCAATCCCATGGAAGGTAAAGGCTAAAGGCCCGAATGTTTCATGGAATTTAAGCCCGTGATAGGCTGGCTCTGGGGCCGAAAGTGACGGAAATTTATCGCTGGCTGACCAGTCGAATTTACCACTGTCAACAATGCAGCCTCCGGTCACAGTGCCGTTGCCTGTCAGGTATTTGGTGGTTGAATGCACTACCAAAGTTGCCCCGTGTTCAATCGGTCGGCACAGATAGGGCGTGGCTGATGTATTATCGACAATCAACGGCAGACCGGCTTTGTCGGCCACGGCTGCAATTGCGTCAAGATCGGTGATATATCCGCCTGGATTGGCGATAGACTCGCAAAATACCGCTCGGGTATCGTCGTCAATTGCAGCAGCAACGGCTTCAACATCATCAAAATCGACAAAGCGTGCTGACCACCCAAAGCGTCGAATGGTCTGGCTAAACTGGGTGACTGTTCCGCCGTAAAGCCGGGTTGAAACAACCACGTTGCGTCCGGGTTCCATAAGCGGGAAAAGCGCCATGATCTGCGCTGCATGCCCCGAAGAGCAACAAACCGCACCGGCACCACCTTCTAATGTGGCGATACGCTCTTGCAGAACAGCCACAGTTGGGTTGGTCAAGCGCGAATAAATATAGCCCACTTCTTGCAGGTTAAACAGTGCCGCAGCGTGATCTGCATCGCGAAATACAAAAGCCGTAGATTGATAAATCGGTGTTTGACGCGCGCCGGTTGCGGGATCTGGACGTGCGCCGGCATGAATTTGCAGCGTGTCAAAGCCGTATGTTGGTCCTTGAGACATTCAAGTTGCTCCTGTTCTAAAATTTTGAATACGATAAAGCTCTGCCAAGGTGAGAACAACACAATTATCCTGATTAGAATGCAAATCCTATGTCATTAGGAATAATTATCCGCCAATAAAGGCGGAATGCAGAACTATGTTCTGCTGTGTCAATAATTACTGGCCTTTTTTTTCTTTGAAAAAATACTCAAAACTACGACGGATTAATTATCGCATCCAATAGCCTGCAGATTTTATCTTATTGCGAATTGCGCGCTCTTTGCGTGGCAGGTTATCCTGATCAAACAAAGCACGGATACGGTCGCCGCGGTTATGATAGATAATCCGCTTAAAGGGCTCATACTGTTTGAGCATTTTTTAATTTTATTTGGCGAGGCCGCCTGCTCTAGTGCAGTGACCACGGCATCGCTTTCGCGCGCGTACAGCAAGGGCAGGGTGCGATAATGGCAACTGACTACCCCGTCGAGGCTGCCTTTCGGCAGCGCATCCCTTTTTCCCCCAAAACTATGAACTACAAGCGGCAAAGCGATTTGATCCAGCCATGGATCTAGGCTCTGGCATTGAATACTATCAGGCCCGTCATCGCGAATTTTTACGGCATAATCGGTAAACCGTTTCCCGAATTGATGCGGGCTTTTGTAATAGAAATACCCGGCGTTGAAATACAAGTACCGGCGCCAGTATTCATCGGGTTGCGATTGATCAAGCGAGCTTTCGAAATCTAAACCAAACATATCGTAAAGCGATTTCTAAATAGCAGTATAGCCGGGGCCATAAAGCTCGATTTCTGGCCAAGTCCCTTCACAGCGCGAAGAGGCAGAAGGTTGGCTAAAGTCGAGCGGCACATCCGTGATTTCGCCAGTGATTAACGTATCACTATCAAAAAAAACAAAAGGGTCATCCTCGGGAAGCGCAGCAAGGCATTCAATTTTGTTTCCATAGGGGTAGCTTTGGCCAAAATGACTGTTTTCAAACGGGTAAATTTCGGCGCCCATATCCAATAACGCCTTGCGGCAGTCGTCTGAGTTGATCTTTGGATTACGCTCCCAGCAAGGGCCCGGTTGCGGCTCCGCCACAAATATCTTTCCTTTAAACTTTGGACTATTGGCCCGCAGTGAGGCTAGAAAAAGCACTGCTTCATATTGCAAGCGCCCGGCTTGTGCCACAAGGACAACATTGAATTTCTTTTTAGACATTAAAAACCTTTTTCAAATTATGTATTACATACCAGTCCCATTTTGGTTTGAAAAGACCAAAGGAACACGGCTTTTATTCTGCCTTCACTTAAGCGCTTTTATAAACATGAATGTCGGGGCTCAATACCTGATCTGGATATTTACCCTTTCCCTAAGATAATGCATCCTTAAAGCCAAGAAACCGGGCATCGCGCATCACGCGTTGGTTCATTGCCTCGCGCAGGGCGCCGACGGATTTATAGGGCCGCATCACCACTTCAAAGCGGTCGATCAAACCTGTGTTTCCTAGGGTGATCAAATCTACGCCAACCGCATCAAGCGTGCCAATTTTGCATTCAAATTCACAGGCCCAGTTGACCCCTTCGCCCATAATCCGGCGATATTTGAACTCTGAAAAGACCTTTCCAACATGACCTAAGACAGCCGCCACAGGATCGCGGCCGGTCCATGTTTTGTAGTAGGTTGGCGGTTGAAATTTCACATCCTCGGCAAGTAAATCTTTGATGGCCTCCTCATCGCCTTTGGCGACCACATTAAGCATGGATTTAATTGTTGGATGCATCTCGACCTCATATTGTCAATCACGCGAAGCCAGATACCAAATAGGCTTGCTGCGTTTCGTTACTGTGGCACATCACTTTAGGCCTGCCCAGTCCTGGCGCCGGTTGATCAGCATAGGTAACGCCACGTTTTTAAAACTTATGTCTCTGTGCCTACAGTGATGACTTAAAACGTTGACAACGCGTTGGCTTTTGGAAGAATGAAAAATCTGCTGGCAGGTGGTGGCACCACGTGCTGCAATCTATTGCTACGCCCCATAAAGGACTAATGGAACAGGACTTAGACCATGGTAACTGAGATCACAGAGCCCGCGCGCAGAACGCCAGTGGCACTAGAAACCGATATTGTCGTCGTGGGATCGGGCCCTGGGGGCTTGGCCGCGGCTTTGGCGGCCGCGCGCTGTGGGGCAAAAGTGGCCTTGGTCGAACGTTTTGGATGTTTCGGCGGCAATATAACTGTTGTGGGGGTAGAAGGCTTTGCTTGGTACCGGCATGAGCAAACGGTTGAAGCCAACGGCATTGGCCGCGAATTTGAAGAGCGCGCCAAGGCCATGGGCGCCGCAGTGCCAGAAAGTCAGTCTTTAAGTTATGAGCTGGACAGTGAGGGGTTTAAGTTGGTTGCAGATCAACTGGTCAGCGAAGCCGGCATTGTGCCAATGTTGCACCGCCAGTTTGTTGCACCGATCATGGACGCGACCGAAGTGCGCGGTATTATTGTCGAATCCAAATCCGGCCGCGAGGCAATTCTGGCAAAGCGGGTGATTGATGCCACAGGGGATGCCGATATTGCCCACCGGGCTGGCGCGCCAACCCTCAAAACTCCGGTCGAGCAAACTCAGGCCGCCAGTGTGATGTTCCATCTGGCCGGTGTCGACAAAGAGAAATTTATGAAAGGCGTTGATGAGGATCCGCAAACCTATAAAGACTGGTCAAGCGGCGAATGGCAGGTCGAAACCGATGGTAAAGAAGATGACATGTTCTCGCCGTTTCTTGGCAAGCCCTTTGAACAGGCCATTCGTGACGGGCTGATTCCGGCGGATCTCAACACTATTGGTGGAACCTGGGGCGCTGTGCACGACAGCGGTGAGATGACCTATATGAACCTCATCCATCTGGCCGGTTGTGATGGAACCGATGCAGACAGTCTGACAAAGTTTGAAATCGAAGGTCGCCGTCAGGCGATGCTGGCGATCGAAGCGTTGCGCCATTATACAGCAGGCTGTGAAGGCGTACGGCTCCGCAATTTTGGTATGAGCATTGGCATCCGTGACAGCCGTAAAATTGATGCGCTTTACAATATGACAGAAACGGACGTGCGCCAGCAGGGGCGATTTGACGACAGCGTTGGAATTTACCCTGAATTTATAGATGGCTATGGAATTTTAATTTTGCCAACAACAGGGCGCTATATGCAAATTCCATATCGGGCGATGCTGCCCCAAAATATCGAAAATCTACTTGTCGCTGGCCGTGCAATCGGTGGCGATAAGGTGGCGCATGCGGCCACGAGAAATATGGCCTGCTGCGCTGTTGCCGGCCAAGGCGCAGGGGTTGCGGCGGCCTTGTCTGTGCAAAGCGGCTGTGCTTTGCGCGACATTGATATCGGCGCGCTGCAGGCAGAGCTGCAGCGACAAGGGGTGCGGATTGACTAACCCTATGATAGTTTAACAAATAGCAGGTGGCGCGATGAGCAAAGTTCTTTATGAAAGAGATGGCCGTATTGCCCGGATCACATTAAACCGGCCAGAGGTCATGAACGCAATTGACGATGATCTGCCGCGCTTGCTCTCTGAAGCTATAAACCGCGCAGACCAAGACCCCAAAGTGCATGTGATGATCCTATCAGGGGCAGGTAAAGCCTTTTGTGCCGGCTATGATTTGACTTATTATGCCGAAGGGGCAAGCCAGAATAAAGTGGTTCAGGACATGCCTTGGGATCCGGTGCAGGACTATCAGTTCATGTGGGCCAACACCCAGCACTGGATGTCGATGTTTCGCGCGCTAAAGCCGGTGATTTGTAAGGTCCATGGCTTTGCCGTGGCGGGAGGATCTGATATCGCGCTATGTGCAGATTTAACGATCATGGCCGATACCGCTAAAATCGGCTATATGCCGACCCGGGTTTGGGGCTGTCCGACTACGGCGATGTGGGTGTATCGCCTTGGGCCGGAAAAAGCCAAGCGGATGATGTTTACCGGCGATAAGATCACGGGCCGCGAGGCGGCCGATATGGGGCTTGTGTTGCAATCTGTCCCAGAGGCAGATCTGGATCAGACCGTCGAAGCTTTGGCCCAACGGATGGCAACGGTGCCGGTCAATCAACTGGCCATGCAAAAGATGGTGATCAACCAAACCATGGAAGCAACGCTAAACCAAACCCAGCGTTTGGCCACGGTTTTTGATGGCATCACCCGACATTCCCCGGAAGGGATGAATTTTTTGGCCCGGGTTGATCAAGTTGGCTGGAAGCAAGCGGTCCAAGAGCGCGATAATGGCAGCTTTGATTGGACCGCCAATCAACCTATTCCTCCGCAAACATAATTTCGGAACTGCAAGCCAACGCTGGAAAGCTGACTTGCTGATATTACCGTCCTATGGACCAAAGACATGGTTTGGCAGCCAAAGAACAATCTGTGGGAAGATAAAAATCAATGACAATCCGATAAGCTGGATCAGCATAAACTGCATCATGCCCAAGTAGATATCTTTGAGATCCCAATCTGGCACAACACCTTTGAGGAAGTAGGCCGACAACGCCACCGGCGGAGACAACCACGCGGTTTGCAGGTTCACCGCAACCAGAATACCGAACCAAACCATAAGGTCATACCGGTTCAAGCCGTGGATATCCAAAGCCTCGACCGTTGGCAGAAGGATTGGCAAAACAATCAACACGATCGGCACCCATTCCAGAGGCCAGCCAAGAACAAAGATCAGCGCCATCACCAGTAAAAGTATGAGGTATGGTGACATATCCAGTCCCAAAAGCATCTGTGTCATCATCTTGGGCGTTCCAAGGTTTGAAAACTCAGCCCCAAAGAAGTTTGACGCAGCCACAAGGAACATGATCAGAACGGTGATTTCCAAAGCTTTGATCATGTTGTCAAAGAAACCGGCAAAGGTAAATTTGCGGTACCCGATGGATAAAAGAATAGACCCAAAGGCACCCATTGCAGCGGCTTCTGCCGGCGTTGCAAAGCCTAATAGGATGGAACCCAGAGCAAACGAGATCAAAATTGTCGGTGGCATGAGACCGGCAAAAAATTCATCCCAAATATCCGAGAATTCAAAGCGGTCATCTGCATCGCTCCGGTAGATAGGAAAGGCCAAGACCCCGAGAAGGAGGATAAAGGCAAACAAGACCACTGAAACAGTCGGGAAGCCCTCGGCCCAATTTGCCAAGACCATGTAGCCATGGAACAAAATTGCCAAAGGAAGCGCAACGCGCAGAACCATGAGATTGCGATAGGCGAGGTATGCAAATAATAAAACAGCGACCAACACAATCAAGCCGCTAAACGGAACAACCCCTGCAAGGGACCCACCAAGACCAAGGCCAAAGACCCGGCAAATGGTCAAAATCCCCAAAGCTATAAGGGCAACTTCTGCACCATAAAAATCTGAGGTTTTGGGCTGATCTTCTTCTGATAGAATTGGTCCAAGGTCTGGGTTCAACCAGCACCTTCCCAAAGTGTAGACAAGGTACAATGTCGCAAGCAGCGCGCCGGGGATAAACGCCCCACGGAATAGATCCAGTGTGGACACCTCAAGGACGGGACCCATAACAATCAACATGATCGAGGGTGGGATCAAAATTCCCAACGTTCCGCCAGCCGTAATCGTGCCGGCTGCAAGTTTAACATTATAGCCAGAGCGGCTCATTGTTGCCCCTGCCATAATGCCCAGCAACGTGACCGATGCCCCCACAATCCCGGTCGCTGCCGCAAAGATTGTCGAGACGATCAATACGGCGATATAAAGCGAGCCGCGCACACGGGCCATGATCATCTGGATCGATGCAAATAATCGCTCCATAAGACCAGCCGCCTCCATCACGATACCCATCAGAATGAACAGAGGAACCGCCATAAGTTGGTCGTTCAGCATTGTGGAATTTGTATTCAAGGTCATCAAAAGTGTTGTCAGTTTAAAGTTCGATGCCCAAATACCAAAGAAAAAGGCTAAGAAGATTAATGTGAAAGAAATTGGAAAGCCAACAAAGATCACAAAGATCATCGCTGCGAGCATGATGAAACCAATCGTAGGTTTGGAAAGACCCGGGCGTGCTGACATGATATCAGTAAACCATTCACCCCCTGGCGTCGCATCTGGATAGAAAACCGCCATGACCAGCCAAATCAAGGCGATAAAATACGCCGGCATCGCTCTTACGAAATAGCGTTCACGCTCTTTGCCCATTTTATGCAGGGCGCGGAAAAGCTCGGGGAAACCTTGCAAAAAGAGTAATAAACCACCGATTGGCATGGCAAGACGTGCGGGCCACAGTAATGGCTCCCATGGGCTGTCAAATGCGGTCTCGCCAGTTCTGTAGGCAACCTCCCAATACTGGGTGGCGATGATGGTGAAAAATAACATGGAGGGTATGAAAAACGCCATGTAAAGCATGGCATCAACAGTTGCCTGCGTTTTGTTAGACCAATTGCGATACAAGAAGTCTGCGCGGATGTGCACGCCGCGCATTAGGCCATACCCTGCAGCGCCCATGAACAGAACGCCCGAAATCATTCGGCTGATGTCATAGGCAAACTGGGTTGGCCCAAGACCTAGAGCGCGGGCAGTGTCGTCCCAGCCATTACTTGCCATAATGCCAAAGGCATTGCGCGAAAATACTTCGATGACAACAACACCGATCAAGGGAATCATTAGCAGGCACAAGATTTTACCGGCCCAGTCGTTGATCAGGTCAATCCATCCCGTGATAGGGCGTTGCCATGGCGTCATATCTTCGGGAGTTTCCCCTGGCTTTTCTTGCCGTCGCTCTGCGATCAACTCATCCGCGATTTCTAAATCGTCGGGTATAACCTCGTCAGCCATGAACCCTCTCCCTTTCTGTGCTCTCTCTTTATTTAAAGGGAGCGTTCTTTTTTAGGAAAAAGCCAGATGCTTTTGCCAAAAAAAGACGATGTGTAGGGCCCCGAAGGGCCCCACCTATTATCATCAAAGAAGTTTACTTCAAAGTGTCCGCGTGGGCTTTACCCAAACCAGCGTTAGACGCTTGTGCACCTGCCCAGAATGGAACAGCGATGTCAGCAAAATCTTTTTGAGACTGCCATACTTCTGCGAAGAATTCATTGTCTGCGGCGGCAGCTTCAAGAAGCTTTTTCGCAGCAGCCATGTATTCTGTGAAGTAGTCTGCTGGTGTATCTTCTAGAATAACGCCGTGGTTCTCTGTCAGGTCTTTCAGTGATTTACCGTTTTCAAGGATACGGTAAGACATTGACTTAGACAAAGATGCATTTGCAGCAACTTCCAAGGCTTTCTGCTCCATCGCTGACAGGCTGTCGTATACATCACCATTGATGTAAAGGTCAGCGTTTACAACAACCTGGTGCAAACCTTGCAGATAGTAGTGCTTAAGAACTTTTTGGAAGCCAAAGACTGAGTCTGGCTTCGGGCAGCACCACTCAGCCGCGTCGATTGTGCCTTTTTCGAGAGCAGGAAGGATATCCCCACCGCCCATGGCAACAGCTGCAACACCGATTTCATTATAGGCTGCACCAACCATGCCTGGAGGGGCGCGGAAGCGCAGTTTCCGGAAGTCATCCATAGAGTTAATTGGCTCTGGGAACCAACCCAATGCTTCTGGTCCAACGGGCTGCAGCATAAAGCCTTTTACATTCACGCCCATTTCGTCCCAAAGCTGGTCGTAAAGCTCTTTACCACCACCGTATTGGAACCATGACAGGAATGCGAGCGCATCCATACCAACGCCAGCACCCGCAATCGGTGCGCCAAAGAGGTTGGCAGCTGGGTGCTTGCCGCCCCAGTAGTGTGTCCAAGCGAAACCGCCTTCTACAAGGCCAGCGTCAACCGCGTCCATGATGTCGCGCGGGCCAACAACAGCACCTGCAGGCAGAATTTCGATTTTCAAAGAGCCGCCTGTCAAGGCTGCAACATCGTCCGCAAAGCTCCCCAGCATTTTAACTTCGTCTGATGAATTGCTCAGAACTGACTGAATACGAATGACGGTTTCAGCCGTTGCAGTAGACGCCATCATTGCGGCGGCGACACCTAGCGCAGTTGCGCCGGTTTTCAGTTTTTTTAGGTCAAACATTATAGTTTCCTCCCAAATGTTGTGCCTTCTTTATTTATACTCATGCTTCCGTCGAAGGCATTGTGGAAGCTTGAATCTCGATATTGGTTATCCCGGCGCTGCAGCTTGAATGAACGCGAGAACTCCAATTTCAGGATCGGTGAGGCCGCGGTGGAACATTTCTGCCGCAACATATACTAAAACAGCAAGCCCGAGCCAAGAAATGATCGGGAACCTTGCCAGTAACTTCATGATCAAAGTGGCCGCAAAGGCCATAAGAGCAATGGCCAAGGCAAGGCCAAAGATCAGCATGTTGGTGTCGCCATCGGCAATCGCAGCCACCGCAAGAACGTTGTCAATCGACATTGATACATCCGCGACCATGATATAAATCATCGCCTTCCGCATGGTTTTACGAGGTTCGTCCGTCTGCTCTTTCCCGGCGGTCTCATTTGTTTCAATAGCGCTTCTATCGCCATCATGTTGTCGGTTGCTTTCGCGAATTTCGCCAAATAGCCGCCAACAGACCCAGAACAGGAGTAAGGCTCCGACGAAGAGCAGGCCTGGTATGCCAAGCAGTTTGGTCGCGATAACGGCAAAGACAATGCGCAGCAAGGCTGCCACCACCATGCCATAAAATATCGCCTTTTTGCGCATCTCTGGCGGTAAAGAGGCGGCTGCCATGCCAATAATCAGGGCGTTGTCACCGGACAAAACTATGTCTGCGACAATAATTGAGAAAATATCGCCAGCTTCAGCAATCATGAGTAGTGGCCTCCGGCGGTGGTTACTTTTTGGTCTTGTATAATCATATCAGCTGCTTTTTCCCCAATCATTATGGCTGGTCCATTGGTGTTTCCTGACACGATCTGCGGCATGATTGAGCAATCTACAACACGCAGGCGGTCGAGCCCATGCACCCGTAAATTTTCATCCACCACTGCCATTGGGTCTTGGCCCATTTTGCAGGTGCCCGTTGGATGATAAATCGTTGTCGAGGTCTGTCTCGCCCAGTCAAGTAATCCGTCATAGTCTTCATCGGGTACATCCGGGCCGGGCCTATATTCTGTTTCAATCATATCAGACACGGGTTGGTGTCGACAAATGCGTCTGGCCACTCTGATGCCATCAACTATTGTATTTTGGTCGACCTGCTCAGAAAGATAGTTTGGATGAATAGCCGGATGATCTTTGATATTTGCTGACTTAAGCAGGATCTCACCGGTGCTTTGCGGGCGCAATTGTAAAACCGAAGCTGTAAAGGCATCAAAATTATGCATTTCGATGGTTGGATCATCTGCGCTTAGCGGCTGGATATGAAATTGAATGTCCGGACTTTCTAGTTCGGTGCGCGTTTTCAGAAAAGCGGTGCCGAGGCTGGCCGCGAGCGTCATCGGTCCCGAGCGTTTGAAGGTATATTGCATGCCGATAGAAAGGTGGTTCAGCAGCCCACGGGTTTTTGTGTTAATGGTGGGCAGATTTACCTTGTAAACGGGGCGCGCCTGCAAATGATCTTGTAGATTTTTCCCGACCCCGCCCAAAGCATGTAAAACCTCAATCCCGTGGTCTTTTAGCTCATCGGGAACACCAATGCCTGACAGCATAAGCAATTGTGGAGAGCCGATTGCGCCTGCGCTTAAAATGACTTCTTTGCGGGCTTTTATATGCTGCTTTTTATGACCTTGCGTGATTACGATGCCGGTTGCAGTACGGCCTTCGAAAGTGATATTTTCCACCAGCGCTCGGGTCAGAATTTGCAAATTGTCTCGGCGGCGGATCGGTTTAAGATAAGCTTTTGCAGCACTACAGCGTAAGCCGTTTTGAGCTGTTTGTTGAAAAAAACTTACACCTTCTTGGTCACCAGAGTTGTAATCACTATTATAGGCATATCCGGCCGCCTGAGCCGCGTCGACCCAAGCGTCAACAATTGGCCATGCGCTATGTGACTGGTTGACCTCAAGCGGTCCATTTTGTCCCCGCTCGCCAGTATCGGGTCCATTCCAGTTTTCCGATTTTATAAAGTAGGGAAGAACATCATCCCAAGCCCAGCCGGAATTTCCTCTCTGCGCCCATCCATCATAATCTTGCGCTTGGCCGCGTACATAAAGCAAACCGTTGATGGAACTTGATCCACCCAAAGTTTTGCCCCGTGGCCAGTTAATGGCGCGCCCGTTGAGGCCGGGATCTTGCTCAGTACGGTACATCCAGTTCAAAGCTGGGTTTTTTATGGTGCGAAAATACCCAACAGGTATATGAATCCAAGGCGATACATCACGGCCGCCAGCTTCGATGACAGCCACTCGTATAGCTGGATCTGCGCTGAGCCGGTTGGCAAGCACACACCCAGAAGAGCCCGCACCGACAATCACGTAGTCAAATTCCAAAAAAACCGCCCTTAGATGCAAAAAATGAGACTTTTTGTCCCAATTAATTAATAAAGCATTGTTTTTTGATTCTTTTCAAGAGATATTTTAAAAAATGTGTCGTTTTAGGAGTTGGAAAGATGTCGTCTTCAGAACGAATGCCTACCAACATTAGGCCATTGCTGATCTTAGAGGCCTTGGGTGTATCTTCATCGCCAATGACCCCAACAGAGATCGGCCGCGCGATTGGATTGCCAAAACAAACCGTACATCGGGTGTGCGCGACCTTAGTGGATCAAGGATTTTTGATCTATGAGGACAGTGGTAAAAGACTGCGCGCGGCACGGCGCAGCCGCACCATCGGAGCAGGATTGATGTATTCATCGCATTTGCATGTGATCCGTAGACGAATTTTAGAGAATGTAGCCCGTCAGGTTGGTGAAACTGTGAATTTTGCGGTGCCTGAAGTATCGGGGATGAGCTATCTTGACCGGGTTGAGACCGACTGGGCCTTTCGAGTTCAATTGCCAATCGGGACAAATGTGCCATTTCATTGCACTGCCAGTGGCAAAACCTATCTGGCCTCGCTCTCTGCAAATGATCGGGCTAAATTAATTCCAATGCTAACCCTAGAAGCTCATACATCCAATACATTTACCTCGCCATCGGCGCTTTTGCAGGAATTGGATAGTATTTCTAAACAAGGTTATGCGCTAGATAACGAAGAGTTTCTGGATGATATGTTGGCGATTGCTGTGCCTGTTCGTGAACCCAGCGGTCGGTTTGTTGCCGCAATTGCATTTCATGGGCCATCAATCCGGCTCGACCGTGAAAAGCTGGTGGCTTCCAAACCCGTCTTGCTTGAAGCTGCACGACAATTGCAAGCAGTGTTGTTTAAAGACTAACATCTATTCGCCCAAGAACACTTAGCCTGCGCTATTCATGTCAAACCGCTCCTGGTCGGATAGATTTGGGAAGTTCAATTGGGGCGCGTTTGTCAATAAGACCAAAAATATGAAAGGCGCCGATTTTATTTGGGCACAATTATTTCCCAATCTACAAGAAAAGTTGAACAATGTTTTTCACATTGCAAAGAAATCCCGCCTTTCGTTGCGAAATGAAGCCTATGCAACTGCCCACGTGCGTGATTTACTCCCACAATCTAACCTCTGGTACGAAGTGATTCATTCCTTTGTATCAAACATGGAAACTAAATAGTTAATCATCATAAGGGAGAGATTAATGAAACATTGTATGAAAGCCATATTTCTGGCAACGGCTGTGGGTTGGGCCAGTGGTCCTCTTTTAGCCGCCGGGACCCATCCAACAACGGGCGAGGCCTTGGCGGATGACCAAACATTTACCTATGTCACCATTGACGAGCACACCTCGGTTGATCCGCAAATCGTGGAAGACGTGGGCGGCGCTGCGATTGTTCGCGACCTCTTTGAAGGTCTCTACAATCAAGATGCCGATGGCAATCTGGTGCCGGGCGTCGCCCTTAACCATACTACAAATGCTGACAAAACTGTCTACACATTCACCCTTCGCAACAACGCAAAGTGGTCAGACGGGAAAACCGTCACTGCGGGTGATTTTGAATATGCATGGAAACGCCTGGCAGATCCTGAAACCGCATCACCATATCAGTGGTTTATGGAAGTGATGAACATCAAAAACGCCGGTGGTGTGATGTCTGGCGAAATGCCGGTCTCGGAATTGGGCGTTAAAGCGCTAAACGATACAACGCTGGAAGTAACGCTGGCGGGCAGTATGTCCTATTTCCCATTGACCACAACTCATGGATCAACTTTCCCATCGCCGCAATGGGCCATCGAAGCCCATGGTACTGACTGGGTAAAGCCGGAAAATATAATCTCGAACGGCGCCTATGTGCTAACCAAGCATGTTCCAAATGAAACATTGGTGCGCGAACGTAATCCAATGTATTGGAACGATGCCGAAACGGTCATGGAAAAAGTCGTGATCAAAATCGTCAATGACGAAAACGTGGCTCTGACACGCTATCTTGCCGGTGAATTTGATAAAACTGGCGTTCCAACAGGCCAGTTCTTGAAAATGCAAAAGCAGTATCCTGACGAAGTTTATTCAAACCCCAAACTCTGCACTTATTACTATAGCCTGAACATGGGCGAAAATGGTCCAGAAGCGTTGAAAGACAAGCGGGTAAGACAGGCGCTGTCTTATGCAATCGACCGGGATATCATCGTTGAAAACATTCTGCAGGCGGGTCAGTTCCCGGCCTATACCTTTACGCCGGGTGCAACAGCGGGCTTTACCGTGCCAGAAGTGGCTGCTGCCACAATGTCCCAAGCCGAGCGCGATGCCAAAGCGGCTGAATTGCTTTCTGCGGCAGGCTACGGCATGGACAATCCGCTGTCGATTGAAATCCTCTATAATACCTCTGAGGGTCACAAAAAGATCGCGATCGCCATCAGCCAGATGTGGAAGCAAAAGCTGGGTGTGGAAGCAACCATGCAAAACCAGGAATGGAAAACCTTTCTGACCACAAAAGGTGAAGGAAACTATGAGGTTGGTCGCGCTGGCTGGTGCGGCGATTATAACGAAGCCTCAACCTTCCTGGATCTGGTCAATACAAATTCTGGCTATAACGATTCCAAATTCTCAAACGCCGAGGTTGATCAATTGCTGGCGGATTCCAAAACGTCAGACAATCCGCAGCCAAACTATACGAGAATTGAGGAAATTGTTGCTGATGAAGTTCCATTGATCTCGATCTATCACTACACAAGCGCAACTTTCTTGAAACCATCCATCAAAGGATGGCCACATGAAAACGTTGAAGGCAACTGGTATTCTAGAAACCTGTATAAGGTTGCTGAATAATCAATTGACAAAAATGGGCACCGATATATTTCGGTGCCCATCCTTTTTTCGCAAGGCAAATTCTGTCTTATTTGGAACATACCTATGCTCAACCTGATTGCGCGCCGTGTGGCGATTGCTATTCCCACGTTACTTATTATTTTGGTGATTTCATTTTTGCTAATGCATGCAGCACCCGGAGGGCCATTTACCTCGGAAAAGCCGCTGCCACCGCAAGTTCTGGCCAATATCGAGGCAAAATACGGCCTTGATCAGCCGATTTACAAACAAATGTTCAATTACACCGTCGGTATACTGACGGAATTCGATTTCGGCCCATCTTTTAAATACAAAGATCGCACGGTGAATGAGATTATCGCGCAGGGATTTCCAGTGACAATGACCTATGGCTTTTGGTCTTTTATCGTTGCGGTCACCTTTGGTATTCCGCTTGGCTTGATTGCCGCATTGCGGCAAAATACCAGAACCGACTATTTCGCGGTGAGTTTTTCCATCACCGCCAGCGTGCTGCCAAATTTCGTCATGGCGCCGCTATTGATATTGGTATTTACCTTATGGCTTGGTCTTTTGCCGGGCGGCGGCTGGAACGACGGCAGTTGGCAAAACCTTGTGCTGCCAGTGATTGCCCTGTCCACATCTTATACAGCCGAGCTAACGCGCCTAACGCGGGCCTCATTGCTTGAAGTGTTGCGGTCAAATTACATCCGGACAGCGCGGGCCAAGGGCCTGCCAGAGCGGACGGTGATTTTGCGCCATGCGCTTAAGCCGGCAATGCTGCCGGTGATCACTTATCTGGGACCAATGTTTGTTGGTCTGATTACCGGCTCTTTCATCATCGATTCCATATTCTCAACCGGCGGCATGGGCTATTTCTTTGTCAATTCGGCCTTGAACCGGGATTACTCAGTCATGCTTGGTATCACCTTGCTTGCGGGTGGATTGGTGGTTCTGTTCAACCTTATCGTTGATTTGGCCTATGGCTGGCTCGATCCACAAATTAGGTATTAAGCTGATGATAGATTTGAAAGCCAAGAAAAATATCAATTTTGATGATTTCGAATTGGCCACTGGCGATGAAATGAAAGGTCGGTCACTTTGGGTTGATGCCCGCGTCCGCTATGCCAAAAATAAAATGGCAACGATCTGTTTATTTACATTAATTCTGATCTGTATTTTTTCTATCTTCGGCAATTATTTTGCTGCTTACAGCATTGAAGAAATTGACTGGGCTGTGTTGGGGATGACCTATGAAAAAGGCTACCCCAGTTTGGAAACAGGGCATTATTTTGGCACGGATGAAATGGGACGTGACCTTTATGCCCGTGTGGTGCAAGGCAGCCGAATTTCACTTGCCGTTGGTTTTATCGGCGCCATTATTAGCACCTTTGTTGGAACAATATATGGTGCGATATCAGGCTATATAGGAGGCCGCGTAGACGGCTTGATGATGCGGATTGTCGATATTTTGATCGCCATTCCCTTTATGTTTGTTCTAATCCTTTTCTTGGTTGTGTTTGGGCGCTCAATCCTGATGATCTTTGTGGGTATCGCGCTCTTCAGCTGGCTTGGCATGGCGCGGGTCGCGCGCGGCCAAACCATGACGCTTAAAAACAAAGAGTTTATTGAAGCCGCACGGGCCACAGGGGTATCGCAGTTGACAATAGTCATTCGCCACATCGTGCCAAATTTACTTGGTATTGTGATTGTCTACGGCTCGTTGATGATCCCGTCATTTATCATGGCAGAAAGCTTTATTTCCTTTCTCGGTCTGGGTGTGCAAGAGCCCAATACAAGTTGGGGCGCGCTGATTTCCGAAGGGGCAGGGACCATGACTTATGGTACCATTTGGCAGCTTGCCTTTCCGTTGTTTTTCTTCACCGTCACGATGTTTTGTTTTTATTTTATTGGCGATGGTCTGCGCGATGCGTTTGACCCCAAAGATCGGTAGGGGTCGCTATGGCGTTACTCAAAGTGGAAAATCTGTCGGTTGAATTTCAAACCAATGATGGCGCTGTGCAGGCGGTGAAAGATCTAAGCTTCGAGCTTGAAAAAGGCGGGTCTTTGGCAATTGTCGGGGAAAGTGGGTCTGGAAAATCGCAAACCGCTTTTTCAATCATGGGGCTGCTGGCCGATAATGGGCGCAGCAGTGGCCGGGTTATGATCGAAGGACAAGACATCCTTAACCTGCCAACCTCTGAACTCAACACATATCGCGCTGAAAAAATGGCAATGATTTTTCAGGATCCGATGACCTCGCTTAACCCGTATTTGCGGGTCTCTGAGCAGATGGTCGAAGTTTTGGTGCATCATCGTGGGATGAGCAAACGTGAGGCCATGGCGCGGGCCATCACAATGCTGGATGCGGTGCGCATACCCGAGGCTAAAAACCGTGTTCATATGTACCCGCATGAATTTTCCGGCGGGATGCGGCAGCGGGTGATGATTGCCATGGCGCTCTTGTGTGAGCCAGAGTTGCTCATCGCTGATGAGCCGACAACTGCTTTGGATGTGACCGTGCAAGACCAAATCATGTCCTTGCTAAGTGATTTGCAAAAAGAGTTCCAAATGTCTTTGGTTCTGATCACCCATGATCTGGGCGTCGTTGCCCAGAGCTGTGAAAAGGTTCTGGTGCTCTACGGGGGGCAAATGATGGAATATGATGACATCAAGCCATTGTTTGCCAGTCCGAGCCACCCCTATACCAAGGCGCTATTGTCAGCGATACCTCGTTTGGATCAAGGAAATGAAGCATTGAATGCCATTCCCGGAAATCCACCCAATATGATGAACATGCCCAAAGGCTGCCCGTTTTCGCCCCGTTGCGAATATGTTGCAGAACATTGCAGAACCGAGCGCGCGATGGTTGTGCCCAGCGGCAGCGGTTTGCGCGCTTGCCACAAACCCAAGGAGGAATTGGTATGACGACGCGTGAGCCAATTCTATCCGTGCGTGATCTTTCGGTGGTGTTTGAGGTCGCTCGCCGCGGTGCCATGCCATGGACGCCAAAGGATAAACTGAAAGCGGTGGATAATATCAGCTTTGATCTTTATCCCGGTCAGACCCTTGGGGTGGTCGGGGAAAGCGGCTGCGGCAAATCCACTTTAGCGCGCGCGATCATTTGCATGCTGCCGGCTGAAGCGGGCCAAGTGCTTTGGCTGGGGCAAGATTTACTCACCACAAGCGATGCTGCGATGAAAGAAAAGCGCCGCGATCTACAGATGATTTTCCAAGATCCTCTGGCCTCGCTTGACCCGCGAATGACAATTGGCGAAATTGTTGCCGAGCCGCTGAAAACCCACTTTCCGCGCATGAGCAAAGCCGAGCGTGGCACAAAAGTCCGGCAGGTGCTGGAAAAAGTTGGAATTCTGCCCAATTTGATCAACCGCTATCCGCATGAATTTTCCGGTGGTCAATGCCAGCGGATCGGGATCGCAAGGGCGTTGATCATCAACCCAAAACTGATCATTTGTGATGAGCCGGTCTCGGCGCTGGATGTGTCCATTCAGGCGCAGGTGATCAACCTGTTGATGGAGCTACAAAGCGAGCTTGGTCTGTCGCTGGTTTTTATTGCCCATGATCTCAGCGTGGTAAAGCATATCTCAGATCGGGTTATGGTTTTGTACCATGGAAATATGGTGGAATATGGCGATAGTGATGATTTTTATAACCGCCCTTTGCACCCTTATGCTCAGGCATTGATCGCATCGGTTCCTGTGCCGGATCCAACGGTGCCCAAACGGCCACAGGATGCGTTGATTGCAGGGGATTTGCCATCGCCGATTAATCCCCCCTCGGGCTGTGTATTTCGCACCCGATGCCGCCATGCAACAGATATTTGCGCAGAGCAAAAACCGATCCCAGATACAGCAAATAAAGATCATTTGGTCGCCTGTCATCATTGGCAGCAGATCAATGCTGGATAAGCTAACGCTTGGTTTGCGCACCGACCTTATGATGCTGAAGCCCTTTGGCAGGCTAACGCCGCACTTTGACTGTTTGCAATTTGTATCGCCGGCAATGCCGGATTACTTTTTCGGCAATTGTCTGATTTTTCCAAAGCCCCCAGTGGCGGATGATTTCCCGCGTTGGACATCGCGGTTTGAAACCTTGTTTGCAGATATGTCAGGCATTCGGCATCAGACATTACTATGGCCTAGTCACGCCTTTGATCCATCAGGTATTTTGCCTTTTACCAAAGCCGGCTTTGAACTTGACGCAACAGCCGTCATGGCCAGTGCGCATCCTAAAGCGCACCGACCTTTAGAGGCAGGGATTGCGCTGCGAAAAGTGACCTCTGATGCAGACTGGCAAGCCGCGTCTCATCTTCAGATTTCGGTTGGTTTAGAGGATATGGAATACGCTGGCTACAGTGATTTTGAACGCCGCAGGATGGTGGTTTTGCGGCGCTGGGCCGAAGCTGGTAATGGCGGTTGGTTCGGGGCTTTTGAAGGCTCTAAATTGATTGGCTCACTTGGGCTGTATGTGGAAAAAGGGATTGCTCGGTATCAGGCGGTTGGCACCCATAAAGAATATCGCGGGCGCGGCATCGCGGGTGCCTTACTCGCGTTTGCAGCACACTCGATAGCAGAGCAGCGTAAAGTTGATCAGTTTGTGATTATTGCCGATCAGGACAGCACTGCGCAACGGCTTTATCTAAAGAGCGGGTTTGAATTTCATTCCGCCGAGCATTCGCTCATGCGCGCGCCCCAATCCGCACCTGATTGAACGCAGCAAAAATAAACAGCTCAGTGAGGTGTTTCGCTTAGACGGCGCAGTTCGGTCATTAACCCCTTGATCGACGTGAGATAGCGCTCGTTTTTGAGCTGTCCATTTTCGTCAAATTCCTTTGAGGCATTGGCCACAGCAATTATTGGAGATGTGATCAATTGTGGGCCAAATGGCGTGAGACAGTGGCGCAGCATGTATTGGGCGGTTTCACCGCCGGTGCGCCCATCTGCGGCACTCATCGCGGCCACGGGCTTGCCCTTCCACGCACCGCCAGGCACGCGGCTTATCCAATCCAGTGCATTTTTAAGCACACCTGAAATACCCTTATTGTATTCTGGGCCAACAACGATAACGCCATCGGCGCCTTTTATTGCATCCACAAGCCGTTGCACCACATCCGGAATGCCCTCACGGTCCTCAAGATCGCCATCATAAAGCGGCAGGTTCAAGAGGATTTCCTCGTAAGAGCATGTCCCGAATGCTGCGACAGCTTGGTTGAGCAATTGACGGTTGTGGGATTCTTTCCTTAAAGATCCGCAAAGGCCAATAATTTTTGGGGGCATCGCCGTGAAACTCCTCAACACATATTGCAATCATCTGCCGCTGCCGCGCTGGGCGGTCGATAAAGTGGCGGGACCGTAGCAACCGTAGGGTGTTTTATTCCCGAGGACCTGTGTGAACAGGTGGGCGCCAGGTAAATGGACCAGGGTCCAAACAGAGCCAGCTCCCTCGGAAGTGCTTAAGGCCAACGGAATGTAACCGGACACGAGAAGAACAGAACCGCCATTCTGACAGCTAGGCTTAAGCGAGCTAAAAGGCAAGGCCGCGTCGAATACTCACTTGCAAAATCCGGCGTAAATTTTATCTTCTGGTGATGGAGATGTTTTCTCAAAAGCAATTGACACCCGGACAAAAACTTGCGCGCGGCGCCGCGCGTCATTTAACCAGTTTGGGATATGCCAGTATTGAAGAGTTCGTGCCCAGCAGGGGGCTGCGGGTGGATATCATGGCGCTGGGGCCAAAAGGCGAGCTGTGGATTGTTGAATGCAAATCATCGCGTGAAGATTTCACCAGCGATGATAAATGGCACAATTATTTGTCATGGTGTGATCGTTATTTTTGGGCGGTAAACGCCGACTTTCCCACCGACCTTTTACCAGCTGAGCATGGGTTGATGATAGCGGATGCCTATGATGGCGAAATTATCCGCAACGCCCCGTGTGTGCCGCTGGCTGCCGCGCGGCGCAAGGCGGTGCTGCAAAAGTTTGCGTTTCACGCAGCGCGGCGGTTGCAGCGTTGGCGTGACCCTGAATTTCGCCTGTAAGGTCAGGATTTCACCAAACTGCGCGCGCCTTTTGCCGCGGCCATGATTTCCTGCGCAATCTCATCTGCCTCATCAGGATCGAAGTCCATTGGAAGCTCGATACTGCCACCGGTGACATATATCCGCACCATGCCGGTGTCGGTCGGTCCAATTTGCAGATTGGTTTCAATATCGGACGGTGTGTTGATACCCATATGTGCGGCTCCCTGTTCGGTTATAGGGCTTACTTGGCCTTGGGCGGTTTTGCAAGATCGCCATGGTTTGCAAAAAATCGGCTTTGCTGGCATTCTTAACCTCAATAACCCTTGCAATTGCGCCCGTGCAAAGCTACATCGCGTGCCAGTGCCGCCTTAGCTCAGTAGGTTAGAGCGCTGGATTGTGGATCCAGAGGTCCCCCGTTCAAGCCGGGGAGGCGGTACCATCCAAGACCTGCACGCATAAAATACCTGTATCCGGCAATGTCTGATCTATACGCGCGCTGGAAAAGTGTCGCTAGCCATCCATTTTAAGCGCTGAAATAAACGCTTCTTGCGGGATATCCACCTTACCAAACTGGCGCATTTTCTTTTTGCCGGCTTTTTGCTTGTCCAGCAGCTTACGCTTACGGGTGGCATCGCCGCCATAGCATTTTGCGGTCACGTCTTTGCGCAGGGCGGCCAGCGTTTCGCGTGCAATGACCTTGCCGCCGATCGCGGCCTGGATTGGAATTTTGAACATATGGCGCGGGATCAAGTCTTTGAGCTTTTCGCACATTGCCCGGCCACGCGCTTCTGCGCGGTCGCGGTGCACCATAATTGAAAGCGCATCAACCGGCTCGTCATTGACCAAAATGGACATTTTCACCAGATTATCCTGACGGTATCCGGTGAGTTGATAATCAAAGCTGGCGTAGCCTTTGGTCACCGATTTTAACCGGTCATAAAAATCAAACACCACTTCATTGAGCGGCAGATCATACACCACCATCGCGCGGCTGCCCGCATAGGTTAGATCAAGCTGAATTCCGCGCCGGTCCTGACAGAGTTTGAGCACATCGCCAAGAAATTCATCAGGCACAAGGATCGTGGCCTTGATGCGTGGTTCCTCTAGGTGGTCAACTTTGCTTAAATCTGGCATGTCTGCGGGGTTATGCAGCTCGATCTGTTCACCGTCGCGCATATAAATATGATAAATCACAGAAGGCGCGGTGGTGATCAGTTCGATGTTATATTCCCGCTCTATCCGGTCGCGTATCACCTCAAGATGAAGCAGCCCTAGAAAACCGCAGCGAAAGCCAAATCCAAGCGCAGCCGAGGTTTCCATTTCAGAGCTAAAGGATGCATCATTAAGCGCCAGCTTTTCAATCGCGTCGCGCAGATCTTCAAATTCAGAGCTATCAACGGGGAAGAGGCCGCAAAAGACCACCGGCTGGCTGGGTTTAAAGCCTTCAAGCGGCACATCGGTGCCCTTTTTCTCATGCGTGATCGTATCGCCAACACTGGTATCACGCACTTGCTTGATGGATGCGGTGATAAACCCGATCTCGCCGGGGCCGAGGGCTGCGATATCCTGCATTTCCGGGCGAAACACCCCGATCCGGTCAATATGGTGGGTGGACCCATTTGACATCATCTTCACCCGGTCGCCTTTTTTAAGCACCCCATCCATGATCCGCACCAAAACCACAACGCCAAGATAGCTGTCGTACCAGCTGTCCACCAACATGGCTTTTAATGGGGCATCGCGGTCCCCGCCGGGAGCAGGCAGATGTTTGACAATAGCCTCTAGGGTTTCTTTGATCCCGACGCCGGTTTTTGCACTGACTTGGATCGCCTCGGATGCATCTATTCCGATCACATCCTCGATTTGTTCCGCAACCCGGTCGCAGTCGCTGGCCGGCAGGTCAATTTTATTCAGCACGGGCACAATTTCATGATCCGCATCGATGGCCTGATAGACATTGGCAAGGGTTTGCGCTTCGACACCTTGGGTGCTGTCGACCACCAACAGCGAGCCCTCAACCGCGCGCATTGAGCGGCTGACCTCATAGGCGAAATCCACATGGCCGGGGGTATCGATGAGGTTGAGCACATAGCTTTCACCATCATCGGCTTCGTAGTCGATACGCACTGTATTGGCTTTAATCGTAATGCCGCGTTCACGCTCGATATCCATCGCATCGAGCAGCTGCTCTTTCATATCGCGATCTTTCACGGTGCCCGTAGACTGTATCAAACGGTCAGCCAGCGTCGACTTGCCATGATCAATATGGGCAACGATAGAAAAATTACGGATTTTGCTCAGCTCTGTCATGCGCTGTGATATGAGTTGATTTTAGCCTTGGGTCAAGGTGCGATTAAAAGGATTGTGAAGATCGGGCGTCTTGAGTGCTGTGGTACAACGCCGCGTTGGCAGGTTAACCGCTGGTGCTGTCCAAAAAGACCCGCAGTGTGGCTTCAAAAGCGCGGGGTTGATCGGCGTGCAGCCAATGACCTGCATTTGGAATTTTGGCAAAGCGCGCCATTGGGAAAGGCGCTTTGATCTGGGGCCGCATTTCGCGGGTGACATAGGTGCTATCCGCGCCGGATAAAAACAACGTTGGTTTTTCAAACTGCTTGTTACTCTTGGGAAAGCCGATGATTTTTGGCATTTCTTGCTCAAGCACATCTAGATTAAGCTTCCAGCGGCGGTTTTTTAGGTCCAAAGACTGGGTGAAAAAGCTGTGTAAAGCCGGGTCTTCGATCTGCTCTGCAAGCGCTGATATGGCCTCGGATCGCTTTTCTATTTTCGCCAAATTCACAGAACGCATGGCGCTGATAAACTGGCTCTGATCGTGGCTGTAGCCCACCGGTGCAATATCCGCGACGCATAAGCGGTCGACCAATAGAGGATGTTCAAGCGCGAGGATCATCGCTGCCTTCCCGCCCATAGAATGTCCCATCACTGCCATGGGCTGATCAAAATGGGCAATCACTTCGGCTAGATCTTGCGCCATGTCAAAATAGCTGTGACTGTCAAACCACGGGCTGTCACCATGATTTCGCAGATCAACCGCAATCACCCGCCGGTCACTGGCAAGTCGTTTGCTTATAACGCCCCAGTTGCGCCCTGATCCGTAAAGTCCGTGGATAATCAAAAGCGGCGGCAGGGCGCTAATTGACTTGGCGGGATAATCAAAAAAGTTTAACATGGGGCAGTGCATAGCGCAGCTCAATCATTGTGACCAGACTTTCCAAATGAATTTAGCCTTGGTAAGCCGTTTCTTATGTGCGGACGGTTTGCGATAACTTTGCCAGTAGATGCCATGGCGCAGCTGTTTGATGCTGCCCCGTCCAATGCGCTGCCAGAGGTTCCGAATTATAATGTCTGCCCCACCAATCAGATACATGTGATTGAGCGCAGTGATGCGCAAAGGCGGCTGGTGCAGATGCGCTGGGGCTTTATTCCCAAATGGTATAAAAAACCCAACGGAGGCCCGTTGTTGATCAATGCCCGAAGCGAAACCCTGGCCCAGCTGCCCGCCTTTGCAGAAGCCTGCCGTATGCGCCGATGCCTGATCCCGGCCACGGGGTTTTTCGAGTGGACAAAAACCCAAAACGGCACAAAGTTGCCCTGGTATATTGAGCGCCAAGATACAGAGCCGCTGGCTTTCGCAGGGGTTTGGCAAAGCTGGGGGCAGGGCGAGCTAGCGCAGAAAACCTGCGCGATTGTGACAACCGAGGCCAATGTCCAGATGCAAGCGCTGCATCACCGTCTGCCCTTGATTTTACTCCAAAAGGACTGGCCGCTGTGGCTGGGTGAGGCCGGCAAAGGGGCCGCCCGTTTAATGCAACCTTTGCCAGATGACGCGCTTTGCTTTCACCGTGTGGATGCCGCGGTCAATTCAAATCGCGCCGCGGGACCTGAATTGATCAACGCGATTTCCGCATAAAGCCCAATCTTCTGGCTTGACGCTCCATGGGGGTTGTTTTATCACCCGACTTCAGTGAGCGGGTATGGTGAAATGGTATCATAAGAGCCTTCCAAGCTTAAGGTGCGGGTTCGATTCCCGCTACCCGCTCCAAGTATATTACTTCCATATAAGTCAATGGGTTACAAAGTATATTGTGGTCAATTTATACCTAGTTTTGTACCTAAGTAATAAAAGTTAAGATATAATCCTGCAGCAATAACTTTAGCATTTTAGAAGCTGTTTGCTGCAATTAGGAATCAATTTTACAGTTTCTTCGCTATTCAGGCGTTGGTTTTAGTTCCCAAGATGGTCAAGAGTTCTCCAAATAGTAAGTTACGCAATCCTGTACGCGTCTAAACCGGTCGCCGCCTAATTGAGTACCCCCAAACCATCGAGTGACAACGACTACATGATCGAACAACTTTTCCCGTTCGAGCATTCTAACGATAACCATGCCAGCTCCAGCTTCCCCATCATCATTCTTCAAAGGTCCTCCATCAGATAAAAGCACTGCCCAGGTGTTATGCGTCGCCTTGGCATACTTCTTACTCTTCTTGAGCGCTTTAACGACAGCTAAAGCTTCGTCCTTTGACGATGCGGGAGCGCCGCACACTGAATACTTCGAACCGCGATCATTTATGATGTTTTCAAATAATTGCATGGGTGAACTTTACGCCTGTTTATTTAACATACAAAGCAGGAAGACGACATTTATCAATAAAATCAATCGGGTACGATATTTATTGGCACTAAGATATTGTTTTTAAATGATAAATTAGGGCATCACAGAAGCTCCCAGTGCAAAAGGTACATGGAACCTATGCTCCAAGACGTGTTGCAGCACGAACTGAGCCTGTTCAACTTGGCTTTGCGGTACAATAATGCTGTCATGAACTGGAAGCGAAGGAATGCTTTCATTTTGTAGAGCGACCATGGTCTCAATGACGGCTTCACTTTCTTCAAACATGAGATTGCTCCAACGGATCCCACAGGTTCCCCAGTCCTTCAATACTGGAAACCGTTCTAAGATCAGGGGAGTTATGCTAGGGTAACTAGGAATATCTTTCCTCGCCAAACCTGTCTTCGACATCGTCTCAAGCGCTAATTGTGGCCAACCACTGTGGAACTTCGTAAAGCCTAGAGTTGAAGTTATCCAAGCTTTGACAATTGAGCGATCTAGGCGGTCTATTTGATAGATGTCTTCGCCATCTGGTAAGGAGAAGTCTCTAAGGCCATTAAGGATTCTCAGAAAGCTTGCGTTAATGTCGACTTCTGCGACGGCCTCTCCGTTAATCTTTAGCTTTAATCGCTCTGCTTTCTTTAGTGTCTGATAGTTGTTTTGTGAGGCTGCATAAAACCGACCCCCCATGTTCCAATTGAAGTCTGGCCTGCCACCCTCATTGAAGATCCTACGCAGACCGTAGAATTCAAACCCATAATAACTTTGGCCCATTAGAAAGCTGTTAACGGCACCCAGTTGCCTTTTTAGGGCTTTGGTGTGTTCTGTCCGCTCATATTTAATCGTTCGGCCATTAAACTTTTGCCGACGGTAACGTTGTGAGGAAGCCTTTACCAATACCTGTTGTAGGTTTGGTTTTATCTTAAAGTGGCGCTTGTATTGATCCACCTCCAAGCCTGCTAGTGCTGCTCTTTTGATGAGCTTAAGGGTTGCTCTAAATCTTGTCGCCAAACCAGGGCCGTACTCAATTTGCCCGGGCTCGAAAAAGGGGTTTCTGTGGTTCCCCCTTTTGATTATCTCAATGTAGTCTCGCCGTTCCAATCCATTGACTACATGTCGAAAGGTGTCCGCTTTAACTGGGCTTGCAGAAAAGGTTTCTCTACGGAGGCTTCTAAATAGCCAGCCTCTTTGGTTTTCATCATTAGCTGCAATCAGTTCGCTGATGATATATTGAGCTGCAGCGTTGAACTTGATCTGATCATCAGGTTTGCGTTGGCGCTTTCTGTTTTCTTGCTGCAATATATCGTTAGTAATTGTCCGACAGAACTCTAGAGCCTCTTTTGTGTCAGGCTAGTGATCCAGTGCTAAGTAAGATGCTGCTTTGAGCTCACCATAGATATCTTGATTATCTGACAGTTATGTACCTCTTACGCGTTCCAGTAGTCCTCAGACCCACCTAGGTGTTGCATAGGGGCCTCTATACCTACAACCATTATGGTGTATATTACTATAGTTTACTGAGGTATATCAATAGCCTAAGGAGGTCTTAGGCCTCTTAAGGTCAAGAGAAACATAGGTGTTAGAGTTCACACTAGAGCCTCGTTATTGACTGTAGTTTTGACTTAGTAAGCATATGCCTAGACCTATTTATATTTAATTCCAAGTATGACCAAAGTGCATCATTTAGCGTTCAGTTTGCGTTCAGCATTAAAAGTGGAATTCAAGGTGTATATTGTTACTGAAGAACTATAGAAACCCTATTAGAGAAACCAAAAATCAATGGGCGAATTTAGGGGGCTAGACACGAAGTAAAAAATGCTCTGCGGCAGACCCTATTTAAATACAAGCTGCACCAGGCCGCTGAGCTGTTTGAGCGAGCTTACGGCTATATACGAGAGTATTATTGATGTCGGGTGTGAGCAGTATCATCCAGATTTGACCCACATTGAAAGCTCAGTCGAAGCTGGCGTATGACCTAGTCTAATCCAAGCCCCTCCCACAGACCCAGAGCGGGTCCGTCAGTCACTTAAGCCTGACTATAGCCGGGTGCAGAGTCGTGCGGCATCAAAGATCGCGGCGTGGATGTCGCGCGAGGATGTGGCATCCCCTATCCGGTATAAGTCAAACCCTTTGCCGCAGCCCTCTGGTTGTGGTTGGACCGCGGCCCAGGCCGCCAGATCTGGCAGACCATGATTGCGCGAAGCGCCCGCCAGCTCGAGGTAAAGCGCATCTACAGGCAGCGTCCCATGTTCGTAGATAAGAGTGTCGCAATTCATCTCAACCATATCGCCGCTATAACTGTTTTCGAAGCTCAGGCGCAGGCGATTTTCCTCACGCTCTACCCGGCGCAGCGTGAGGTCCGGACATAGAGATGCACCTGACTTGTAGAAGGCGCGCATTTGCAACGGTCGCTCGATGTAACTTACCTCGGCACCTGCGGTACTGTCTGGGGTCACATAAGTCAGAGTGGCACCGGAAGCCGCCAGTGTGTGAGCGCCGTTCAAACCCGCTGCAGTGCCGGTTCCGTCGTAGAAGATCACATCACCTTCTGGCGTTGTGGCGGCCTCTAACGCCTCCCAAAGAGGGATGCCCAGTTCAGCGCCAGGGACATCCTCTATTCGGTCGGGCACCCCTCCAGTGGCGATGATGACGGTGTCGGGTTCTGTCTGTGCGATTTCGTCCGCATCAGCGAAGATGTTGTAGCGCACGGTCACGCCAAGTCGCTCCAGCTCGCTCACGCGCCAGTCGACAATCCCAATGAGATCGCGCCTAAGGTCAAGCTGTGCAGCCAGAAGAATCTGTCCGCCGGCTCGTGGTGCGGCTTCAAGCAGGGTAACGGCATGGCCCCGCTCGGCTGCGACCCTTGCGGCCTCCAGACCACCAGGGCCCGCGCCAATAACAGTCACCCGCTTGGTCACATCGGCCTTTTCAATGACATGAGGTAGCACGTCCTCTCGACCGATAGCTGGATTGTGGATGCAGCTCCCATGCCACGAGCAATAGGTCGCTCCAACGCACGGGCGGATCGTTTCCTCCGCGCTTTCCGAGAGTTTCCTCGCGATCTGCGGATCCGCGATGTGCGCGCGGGTCATGCCGATCAGATCAACGTGTCCTTCGCTCACTGCGAAACGCGCGGTCGCTAAGTCGTTGATGCGCGCAGCGTGAAAGACGGGCAGGCCGACGTTTTGACGGAAATTTGCCACTGGGCGCAGTTGCGGAGCCAGCCCTAACGCCATTCCTGGCATGTACCGTGCAAGACCAACCTCGGTATCGATGCGGCCGTATCCGAAATTGAAGAAATCGATCAGACCGGAGCGTTCGAGGATCTCAGCCATCGCGATGTAGTCCTCATCGGGCATATCGCCGCCGTCGCCTTCACCTACGACCATCCGTACGCCAACGACGAAAGGTTGTGGAACGACCTGGCGGATCTTTTCCAGAACCATCAGGCCAAAACGTGCACGGTTTTCAAGGCTTCCACCGAAATCGTCGTTGCGCCGGTTCGTGGCTGGTGACCAGAACTGTCCAATGAGATGACCGGTGATGTGCAACTCGCAACCGTCTAAACCGCCCTCGTAGCAGCGCCGCGCGGCCTGCCCGAAATCAGTGATCACGCGGGCAATATCTTCGGCCTGCATTTCCTTGGTGAAGCCTCGGTG
>CBFHXE010000005.1:0-19070 GCA_965659715.1 uncultured Paracoccaceae bacterium
ATGGATCTCAGCAAAGACGCGCTTGGGTTTATGGAATGGGCAGATGGCAAAATTGGTGAATTTGACGCACGGGTCTATCGCATTTCCTTTTCGGGTGAGCTGTCTTACGAAATTGCTGTGCCTGCAAGTCAGGGCTTGGCATTTTGGCATGCGTTGCTTGAAGCAGGTGAGGAATTTGGGGTTATGCCTTATGGCACCGAGGCGCTTCATGTGATGCGGGCGGAAAAAGGTTTTATCATGATCGGCGATGAAACCGATGGCACGGTTATCCCGCAGGATTTGGGGCTGCATTGGGCCATTTCAAAAAAGAAAACAGATTTTCTAGGCAAACGGGCGCAGGAGCGCACCCATATGACCGATCCAGACCGCTGGCAACTGGTCGGATTGGAAACAATTGACGGCAGCGTGCTGCCCGATGGGGCCTATGCGGTTGGCACCGGCAAAAATGCCAATGGTCAGTTGAATACCGTAGGCCGCGTGACCTCTACCTATTACTCTCCCACGCTAAAACGTGGAATTGCCATGGGCCTTGTTCATAATGGGCCCTCGCGCATGGGTGAAACTATAGAATTTGCCAAAGTCGATGGCAGCCGCGTGCCTGCCAAAATTGTCGATCAGGTGTTTTATGATAAAGACGGGGAGAAGCAGAATGTCTAATTCGATTTCTCAAACCAATGCGCCGTTTGAAGGCTATGTAACAGTGTCAGAGGACGCACCCATGGGGATGTTGACGCTGCGTGGGGATTTAAGCTCAAAGGCTTTTATCACGGCTTTGAAAAAATCGGTGTCAACAGATTTGCCCTCTGCCTGTCAGATCACGCATGACAAGCAAATGAGTGCCGCCTGGATGTCACCGGACGAGCTTTTGATCCTTACACCTTATGATCAGGTCGCCGGGTTGCAAGCCGGGCTGCAAAAGGCGGTGGGCAAGAAGCATTTCTTACTTGCTGATGTGTCCGATGCGCGGGTGAGTTTCACTTTGTCGGGCGATAAGGTTAGAGAAGTGATTGCCAAATTGGCTCCGGTTGATCTTGCTCCTGACCATTTTGTACCCGGGATGTTTCGCCGGACACGGTTTGGTCAAATTTCCGCAGCGTTTTGGCTGCAGTCACAAACCGAAGCGCGGGTGATCTGTTTCCGCTCGGTGGCCGAGTTTATGTTCAATCAATTGAGCGCTGCGGCGCGCCCGGGCAGTGAAGTTGATCTGTGGAGCTAAAGCCGCTTGAACGGATTGATCTTAAATTTTGCGAACCCAATACGATTTGGGGCAGGCAGATTGATTTAAAATGCACCTGAAACGAGTATTGCCTCTTGACGCGCGGTATCTAAGGCTACCATTTAGGGCATCTAGATTTTAACATAAAGAAGGAGGCCCGATATGGCTTTTGAACTTCCAGATCTTCCTTATGCCCATGATGCGCTCGCCGGTCTCGGTATGTCTGCCGAAACTCTCGAGTATCACCATGACCTGCATCACAAAGCCTATGTCGATAATGGCAATAAGCTGATTGCCGGTACTGAATGGGAAAATAAGTCCTTAGAAGACATCATCACCGGCACATATGATGCAGGCGCTGTTGCTCAAAATGGAATTTTCAACAATGCCAGCCAGCATTGGAACCATATGCAGTTTTGGGAAATGATTGGGCCGGGCGGCGTGGCCATGCCGTCTGAGCTGACATCCGCGATCAATGACAGCTTTGGCAGTGTAGATGAGTTCAAGTCGCAGTTTGCCGCTGCAGGGGCCGGCCAATTCGGCTCTGGCTGGTGCTGGCTTGTCAAAGACAGCGATGGCAGCTTGAAAGTGACCAAAACCGAAAATGGTGTTAACCCGCTGTGTTATGGGCAAACCGCGTTGCTTGGCTGCGATGTCTGGGAGCATTCCTATTACATCGATTTTCGCAATAAGCGGCCGGTATATTTGAGCAACTTCCTAGATAATCTTGTGAACTGGGAAAACGTTGCCAACCGGATGTAATTCAACGGTCCAGCGCATGTTTATGCGTGGCCTGCCAAGCACGACCTTGGCAGGCCATTTGTTTTTTTACGCCTGGATAAATGTTTACCTGACGGGCGCTCTGCACCGTCCATGGGAACGGCCATCATGACCGAGGTGAAAAAAGGCGTCCTTGCGATGGTAGTTGCCTGCCTTGTGTGGGGGCTGTCGCCGCTTTACTATAAGCTGCTGGTCAGCGTGCCTCCGATTGAGCTTTTGTCCCATCGTACGATTTGGTCACTGGTGCTGTTTTCATTGATCTTGCTCATGCAAGGGCGTTTGCAGGGTAGTTTTAAGGTTTTGCAGGATAAAAAAATTGCAGCGATATTATTAATCGCAGCTTTAATGATTGCATTTAACTGGTTTGTTTTCATTTATTCCATTCAAGTAAATCGAGCCACCGAATCCAGCTTGGGGTATTTTATTTTTCCCCTTGTGTCGGTTGTCTTCGGGGTTGTGTTGTTTCGAGAAAGCCTTAGCTCCACCCAAATCAGTGCGGTGATGTTGGCTGCCGCGGCTGTTCTTATATTGACCTATGGTCTTGGGCAGGTTCCTTGGATTGCGCTGTCTGTATCGGTCAGTTTTGGCATTTATGGCGTTATTAAGAAATCCCTTAGCATACCGGCCATCGTAACGGTAACGTTGGAAGTACTATTGTTGTCACCCATTGCACTAATGATTTTGTATCTTCATCATGCATCGGACAGCGGTGGTCAATTTGGCCAGTCTATTTCCATAAGCGTTTTGTTAATCTTATCGGGCCTGATGACTGCAACGCCGTTAATCCTGTTTTCCTACGCCACGCGGCGGGTCGAATTGGCGACGGTAGGAATATTGCAATATATTAACCCCAGTTTGCAGTTCCTATGTGCAACCGTTTTGTTCCTAGAGCCTCTGTCCATTTGGCATGCACTTGCGTTTCCACTAATTTGGATTGCATTGGCGCTTTACAGCTGGGCAAGCTTTCAAACTACAAGACGTTCAATATAATCCATTGTTTCCTCTGCGGTGCTTGTGACAGTGAATAGGCTTTTGAGTGAGCTGTCGGCAAAGCCGCTTTCAATCGTGTGGTCAATGAGGGCGATCAAAGGATCCCAGTACTGGGCTACGTTTAGGATGATGATGGGTTTTTTATGCAATTTAAGCTGGGCCCAAGTGAGCACTTCAAAAAATTCGTCGAGCGAGCCGGCACCGCCGGGCATCATCACCAATGCATCGCTGTTCATGAACATCACTTTTTTCCGCTCATGCATATTTTCAGTCACAATAAATCGATTCAAGTCGGTTTTGCCGACTTCGGCTTTAAGCAAATGCGTTGGAATCACACCAAAAGTTTCTCCACCAGCGTTCTGTGTGGCGCGGGCGACCGCGCCCATCAAACCAATATCACCTGCGCCATAGACAAGCCGCCATCCTGCTCTGGCAATTGCCAGACCCAATGCCTCTGCTTGATCCACATAAGCCGGCAAATTGCCCACTCGCGAGCCACAATAGACACAGACAGATAGTTTTTTCATTTTTAAGTCCTTATGCGGCATATCACCTTTTGACGATGCTAGCCTGTGTCGCTATGGTCGCTCAACGCTTTATTGGGGTTCAAGCTGCCTTCAAGGGATAAAAATGGATAACAAATCGTCGCAGTCTTCGCTGTTGATTGGCATCGTGGTCGCGCTTCTGGTTGCCGCTGTTGCAGGGGATATGATTTATCGCTCATTTTTTGGCGATACAGAAAGCACGGCAACTGTTCCTCAGGTTTCTGCTGATCCAGAGCAAACTGTAGAGCCCGCGCCACAAGTAGCACCAGAAACTGATGCAGATACGTCGCAAAGTGATGCACAAGACTCGTCCGAGCCTATGACTAAACCGGCCACCTCGGCAGAGGAAACCGACGAGCAAGATACCGGTACCACATCCTCAGATTTGCCTGAAACTGAAGCCAAATCAGAGAGTTTTGTTATTTTACAAACAGTTAGAGTAGACGGCGACGGAGCTGTTGTGATCGCGGGTACAGGAGTGCCAGGTCAATTAGTGGAAATTTTGGTTAATGGTAAAGTGGTTGAGACTGCGCTTGCTGATGGTCAGGGCAATTTTGTAAGCCTGTTTGATTTGCCTTATAGTGATGCCGTCAGAGTATTGTCTTTGCGTAGCATCGTGGATGGCCAAGAGTTCGTGTCCGACCAAGATGCGATTATTGCACCGGCTCAAATTGCTGCTGCTGCGCCTAGCAAAGTCACCACAGAGACGGACGTTACTCCAGAATCTGTTGCGGCAGAGACCGAAGTTGCGCAGGCTGATGCAGCATCCGAAACAGAATCGCAACCAAGCGAAAGTAATACGGCCGAGAGGTCGGTCGCTGAGCAGCCAGAATCAGATTTACAGGCCGCTGAGATCGAAACGGAAATAGCCTCTACGGAGGCGCAAAGCGTTGCAGAACCGGCCGCGGACAGCGCAGAGCCGACAAATACGGGTTCGGCCGTTGCAATGGCCGAAACCGAACAGATTAAAGCCTCTACAGAGGCGCAAAGCGTTGCAGAACCGGCCGCAGACAGCGCAGAGCCGACAAATACGGGTTCGACCGTTGCAATGGCCGAAACCGAACAGGTTACTGAAGAGGCGTCTGATGTCGCGGCTGCAGATGAGCCCGATACCACCGCATCGGTGACCACAGCACAAGACAGCGAAGCAAACGCAACGGACACAGATGAAAGCGTCGTTCTCAAAACCACCGATGAGCAGACAAGCGAAGCCGTCCCTCAGGGTCAAACTGAGCAAGCGGATGCTTCTGAAAATGAAACTTCAAGCGCAGAGCTTGCGACTGTTTCAACCAAAGACAGCACCGAAGCGCCAGCGCAAAGCAGCCTAGATAACGCGCAACCCGCAGATAATGACGAGGGTGTGGCTGCTGCCACAAATGATAATACAACAGAAGAATTGGCAACAGCTGAAGCAGAAACCACCCAATTGGCGACGGATGAGGTAATCGAAGACACCGCCGACGTTACAGATATTGTACCAGAAGTGGAAGCTGACCAAACCCCGACTGTGATGATTGCGGATCAGGATGGAGTGCGTGTGGTTCAAGGCGGCGAGGATCAATCTTCCTCAGATGTGGCATTGGATGCGATTAGTTATGATGAAGAGGGTGAGGTGGCTTTGTCTGGTCGCGGCACGCCGGCGGCGCAAGTTATGGTTTATCTGGATAATGCACCCATTTCATCAACAGTCTTGGATAGCGCGGGGCAATGGAAAACCGACCTGACGAATGTTGATCCAGGGGTCTATACGCTGCGCATTGATCAATTGGATACTGGCGGAAAAGTCGTGTCTCGGTTGGAAACGCCATTTCAGCGTGAAAACCGCGAGCGTTTGATAGAACAGGTTGCCGCCTCGGCAGAGCCAGCGCGGGTTAATGTAATTACCGTACAGCCTGGCTACACGCTTTGGGCAATAGCGCGCAGCCGCTATGGCCAGGGGGTACTATATGTACAGGTTTTTGAGGCCAATCGGGATAAAATTCGTGATCCGGATCTTATTTATCCTGGCCAGGTTTTCCAACTGCCGGATTAAATAGCTTCCTTACGGTTTAATTTTGTCCAGCCTGCTCTGGTGTTCGGGGTATGTTTAACCTATCTGAAAGTTATAAAGTTTCTTTAATTGGCCAAGGTTTATGTCGGATACAGCAAGTTCCAAAGATGTTACAGCTAAAGAAGAGCGACGCTCCGCGTGGAAAATCATCAAGAATGTAATCCCGTATCTTTGGCCAGACAGTCAAAAAGCCGTTAAAGCTCGCGTTGTTTTAGCTCTAATTTTGCTTGTAGTGGCCAAGATTGTCGCCACTGTCCTGCCGCTTTTACAAGGTGCTGCGGTTGATAGCCTGAGCGGAAAAACTACAGATTTTATTCTGGGGGCTGTGGGACTAACGCTCGCCTATGGGACCGCCCGTATTCTTGAAAGTGGATTTCAGCAATTGCGAGATGCGGTGTTTGCCCCGGTCGGGCAAAGGGCATTGCGTTTGTTGGCGCTTGAAACGTTTCGTCACATCCATAGCCTGTCCATGCGGTATCACATAACCCGAAAAACTGGTGGGCTCAGCAGAATAGTTGAGCGCGGTGTAAAAGGCGTTGATTTTTTGTTGCGCTTTCTGCTTTTTTCAATCGGGCCGTTGATCCTGCAAATGGTGATGATCTCTAGCGCTTTGTTTATCATTTTGGATTTCTGGTACGTTCTTGTCGTGCTAACCACAATTGCACTCTATGTGTGGTTTACATTCACAGTCTCCGAATGGCGGGTCAAACTGCGCCGGCGGATGAATGAACAGGATACAGAAGCGAACCAAAAGGCGATTGATAGCCTGCTGAACTTTGAAACCGTAAAATACTTCAACGCAGAAGAGCGCGAAGCGCAACGCTATGATCGGGCAATGGCGGGTTATGCCGACGCTGCTCTGAAAACCAGCTACTCGCTGGCAGCGTTGAATTTTGGTCAGGTTGTTTTAATCACGCTGGGGTTGACCACAATGATGGTTATGGCTGCATTGGGCGTGCAAAATGGCACCCTAAGTGTTGGCGATTTTGTCGTCGTCACCGCCTATATGATCCAGATTACAATGCCGCTGAATTTTCTGGGTACAGTTTACCGCGAAATTCGCCAGGCACTTGTTGATATGGCCGAGATGTTTGATCTGCTAAATTACCCAACCGAGGTTACTGACAAACCTGACGCCCCAGACTTGAAGGTGACCGGCGGGCATTTGGAGTTTAAAAATATTCAGTTTGGCTATGAAGCGGACCGGCAAATTTTATTGAATGTGAGCATTGATATTCCGGCGGGACAAACCATTGCCATTGTTGGGCCGTCAGGCTCTGGAAAATCTACTATCGGCCGGTTGCTGTTTCGCTTTTATGATGCCAGCGCTGGTTCGCTTTGTATTGATGGTCAAGACGTGCGCGATGTTACCCAACTTAGCCTGCATCAATCCATTGGCGTGGTGCCACAGGATACGGTTCTGTTTAACGATACAATTCTCTATAATATTGCCTACGGGCGCGAGGGCGCCAGTTTTGCCGAGATTGAGCAGGCGGCGCAGGACGCTCAAATTCATGATTTTATTCAGTCTTTGCCACAAGGCTATGACACATTGGTGGGTGAAAGAGGGCTCAAACTATCTGGCGGTGAAAAGCAGCGGGTTGGTATTGCTCGGACTTTGTTGAAAAACCCGCCAATTTTATTGCTGGATGAAGCAACCAGCGCGCTTGATAGCGAAACAGAACATGAAATTCAAGACGCGCTTGATCGGGCAGGGCGTGGCCGCACTGTGCTAATGATTGCGCATCGCTTATCGACCGTTGCCAAGGCGGACAGCATTGTGGTGCTGGAAGATGGACAGGTGGTAGAGCGCGGAGATCACACAACACTGTTGGCACGCAAAGGGCGCTATCATGACTTGTGGATGTTACAGCAGTCGCAAAAGGAGACCGCTGCGTAGTTGCCTGCTATTCAGCAGCTCTTAAAGGAGTTGCACTCACGTCTAAAGGGTTGTCTTTTCCATCGCTGCCGATCAAATCAGACCAGATGATTTCAGGTTGTTTAATACGCTTTGCTTTGCGCCGCAGAGCCCAATCCTGTGCAATATTGGCCTGACGGTTGGCGCCAAGCACGCGAAGCGCATTGGCAAACCATTTTGCATAGGTCACCACCCAAACACGAGAGGACAGCAACGCCGGGGTAAACACCAATGTGAGTACCGTTGCGATGCCAAGACCAAAAACAACCGCAGTGGCCAGCTGTTTCCACCAAAGTGCGGTTGGGCTATCAACCGAATAGCCACCGCCGATAAAATCAAGGCTGAGTCCAAACATCATCGGTGCAAGGCCGGCCATGGTGGTGATTGTGGTCAAAAGTACCGGCCGGATGCGCTGTTCAGCTGTTCGGATAATAGCTTCCACACGCGGCATATATTTTGAAAGATCTTGATAGGTGTCGATCAAAACAATGTTGTTGTTCACCACAATACCTGCCAAGGCAACAATACCAGTGCCGGTCATTATGGTCGAAAAGGCTTGGTTCATCACCAACATTCCGATCAACACTCCTACGGTCGAAAGGACAACGGCCAAAAGAACAATTGTTGCGTTATAAAAGCTGTTAAACTGGGCCAGCAAAATAATGAACATCAGCGCCAGAGCCGCGCTAAAAGCGCTCGATAGGAAAGCTTGACTTTCAGCTTGGTCTTGTTGATCGCCAGTCCATTCCCAAGAAATACCGGCAGGTAGCGGATTGGCCTCGAGATATTCTGTAAGATAGGCAATTCGCTCGTTTGCATTTATAATTACATCACGGCTTTCGCCATTGTCATCAATTTCTGCCTTCTTAAGATTCGGCAGAACCGCCGCTTTGATGTCAAAGTAACGTTTTTGATCGATCCGGTTGATCTCTGCCAGTTTTTTAACTGGCTTTCGGGTGATGAAATTGGACAGGGGAACAAGCCCATCCTGTGTCCGTACTTTTAAGGTATCTAGCGTGCTTAAAAACCGGTCTTCGCGTGGCAGACGTACTCTGATTTCAACCTCTTCATCGCTGCTATCCACACGCATTGTGTCCAGCAGAAGTCCGCGGGTGACGAGCTGTACCATACCGCCCACAGTGGCCACATCTGCACCATAGCGGCCTGCTTTTTCCACATCCACATCAATTTGCCAGTCAATCCCGGGCAGGGGGAGTGTATCTTCGATTAAGTTGAGCCCATAGGTATCATCGAAAACCGAGCGCATCTTTTCTGTGCTGGCCAGAAGATCATCCCAATTATCGCCTGTAAGCCTTAGATGCACCGGTTTGCTGCTGGCTGGGCCACGCCCAAGGGCGAGAACTTCAATTTGGATCCCGGGAATTTGTTTGAGCTGCGCGGTCAGTTCGTCGACCACCAGATTGCCATCAAGCTCTGGACGCCCGCGGCGATCTTCCCATGGTATGGTTTCAAGCTGAATACGTCCAATGGTGTCTTTTGGTGTCGATGCGCCTGCCGTGTTTTGGTTTAAGCCGCCAGCGCCTGCAAAAGAAAAGACGGTTGCAATTCCGGGATGATCTATAACGATTTTTTCGGCTTGGCGTAAAAGATCATCTTTTTCTTCAAGCGAAAGATTGCCGCGGGCTTTGACATACACAATCGCTTGCTCGGGTTCGGATTCAACAAAAAACTCAACGCCATTATTATTAGACCCATAGTATGTGAAAACTGAGATAGCAAATAAAGCCACGGCAGCAATAGTCACCAGAGGCATAATCGGATTGCCTGCCACAAGTTTAATGAAATACCCAAAAAGGGTTCTGCGATAGCCCACTTGCACACGTTTGGCAGGGCGTTCGATTTTAACTGAGCCCAGAATGGTCGAGCCTGCAAATGCCGATAGTATGAACATCGCAGCCCCTGGAAATATCGCCCAAATGCCCAAGGAGTCGCGGTCTAAACCTAATAGATAAGCCGGGTTTACAACCTGCATCGCACTTAGGAAAACAGCATAAAAGACCATTGGTACAAGGGCTGCGCGCACTGCCCATGGCAGGGCCGCGCGTAAAAAGTCTGATCCGTTTTCAAAAACGCGGCTGAGCCGGCCAGAGACACCGCCGATAATCGGCAAGAACACCAACGCCACAATCAACGACGCAGAAAGCACGAAAATCAATGTCACCGGAAGCATACCCATGAATTGACCTGCAACACCAGGCCAAAACAGCATCGGCAAAAAGGCGCATAATGTGGTTGCGGTTGAACTAACAACCGGCCAGAACATGCGTTTTGCGGCCTCTACATATGCACTCATCGGGCCGACGCCTTCGGCAATTTTTTTATCGGCATATTCAACCACAACAATCGCGCCATCCACCAACATCCCCACGGCGAGGATAAGCCCGAACATCACAATGTTGGAAATTGTAATCCCCATCACGCCCATCAACACAAAGCTCAATAGAAATGAGGTGGGGATTGCAAAGCCAACCAGCAAAGCCGCACGCGTGCCCAGCGAAGACAGAACAACCATCATCACCAAAGCGATCGCGGTCAGAACCGAGCCTTCAAGTTGGCTGACCATACTGTCAACCACACGCGATTGATCGTTCGAGGTGCCCACATTTATCGCTGCACGCAAATCTTGCGGCCATGTGGCCTTTTCGGCTTCGACCAATTCATCAATCAGCTTGGCGGTTTTAATTAGATTAAAGCCTTTGCGTTTGACCACTTGCAACGCAACTGTTGTTTCACCATTAAAACGCGCAGTGCCCGCGCGGTCTTCAAAGGTCAGTTTAATGGTGGCCAAATCACCCAATGTGACCACACGGTCGCCATTGGTTTTCACCGGCAATGAATAAATATCGCGCGGCTCATCAAAGCTTGATGGGATTTTAACCGCAAATGTGCCTTGGGCTGAGTCCACTTCGCCAGCAGCAATCAACTGGTTGTTGTTGCGCACAACAGTAATCAATTCGTTTGCGGTGACATTATAAGATTCAAGCCGCAGCGGGTCGATCGAAACCTCGACCATTTCCTGACGGTTGCCTGATATTGCGGCTTCCAGTACGGCATCAATGGCTTCGATCTTATCTTGCAGGTCCTCGGCAACGCGTGTCATCGTGCGCTCGGGAACATTGCCGGTCAGGTTGACAATGATGATCGGAAATTCCGAGAAATTAATTTCATTAATAGAATACTTATCCGCACCTTCGGGAAATTTGGCCTCAACAGAATTCATCGCGTCACGGACATCTGCCAGTGTTTTGGCTTTGTCCCAACCAAATTCGAACTCAAGCGCAACACCGGCATAGTTTTCAGCCGCTGAAGCGGTGATTTTCTTTAAGCCAGCCAAATCCGCCAATTCGGTTTCCATTGGCTTGACCAAGAGAGTTTCACTGTCGGCAGCAGAAATCCCTGGGAAGGGAACGGAAATAAACAGCACAGGCACTTGGATATCTGGCTCACCCTCTTTGGGTAGTCCCGTATAGGCAAAAATGCCTGCGGTCAGTGCTGCAAGGATCAGTGCAACAATCATACGGGCCCGTTCGGCGGCCCAGTCTACCAAACCAGTCATTGTGTTATCTCCCGGTATGTCGGCGTAACTTCAATGCCATCATTGACATATTCTTGACCCACCACAATTACGGCAACTTCATCAGGCAACCCTGAAAGCCAGACACCTTCTATGGTATCCCGCAATAAGTCAACTTCCTTGAATATCGCGATATTACCTTTTCCGACCAACCTAAGTCCTAAGTTGCCGTCATCATTTAGTGTCAATGCAGATTGTGGAAGCAGGTGCGCCTGCTTGCCCTCTGATGCAATAAGGATTTCCGCGGTTTGCCCATCGCGAATGCTGCGGTCTGGGTTTGGCACCTCTATTTCCACTCGAAATGTGCGGGTCAAAGGATCAGCAGCACGAGAAATAAAGGTTACATTTCCAAACACTGCTTGGCCAGAAACCAGCTGCGTGGCTGTTTTGGCTCCGATTTGAACCCGTTGAACTTCGCCTTCAGGAACAAAACCAACAACCTTAATGGGGTCGATTTGGATAATCGTTGCGCACAGTGAGCCGGGTTGAAGTAGGCTTCCAATTTCTGCTGTATCGGTTTCTAAAATACCTTTGAACGGAGCAACCAGAGTGAGACGTTCAATTTCTTTTTCTGCCGATGCAACCACTGCTTCAGCGGATTGTATCCGAGAGCGGGTAGACTCAAAGCCGGCCTTGGCTGTCGCAACGCTTGCTTCGGCAGATCGGGTTGCCGCCTGTGCGGACGTAACGCGCGTTTCCGTTGCATAGCCTCCCTCGGCCAGTTTCTCGGCGGCATTTAGGTTGAACTGTGCCTCTTCAAGCCGCGATTGCGCTTCTTCTAACCGGGCTTGGGTTTCTGGAACCCGGGCTTTGGCTTCGGCCAAACGCGCCACGGCATCAGCCAGACTGGTTGATCGCGTTCCAGGATCCAATTGGCACAAGATTTGGTTGGGGTTGATCAAACTGCCTTTGCGCAGGGGCTCAGAAATGACCTGACCGGAGGTTTCGGCGCGCACTTGGACTTGCCGCGCTGCCTCGGTTTGACCACGCAGAACTACGGCGCTGTCGATTTCTTGCGCTTTGGATTTCACTGCAACGACTTTTATCAGCTCTGCGCTGGCAGGATCATCCTCGGTAGCGGCCTCTTCTTTTTGCGCGTTTTCTGAGCTTGGTTTAGTGACATCTTGCTGCTCTACAACCGCTGGCGCGTTGCCCAGTACAGCACTCACAAGGGTGCTTAGCGGTGCTCCCTGCGAAACAGCGCGGAGCGCATCTCTTTCAAATACCAACAGATAAAGAAACGCTGTCACCAAAATTGCTGTCAAAAAAGATATTATTCGCATTCGTTATTTTCCGCGCTCAATGAGTTATGCTGATTTTTTCAGACATTTCAATTTGCATATAAAGCTAATATTGATACGTTTAAACCGTTCATTCAGATTAAAATTTTCTAAAACCCGAAGCAAGGTATGGTATCTCTTTATCATGCTCGGCTTTCGTTTCTGACTTGGCACTTGTGACCAGACAAGGTAAGAGTTTTCCAAACCAACCAAAGAGGCAATATCGTGAGCGAAACAGACAGCTTTATCGAAGAGGTAACAGAGGAAGTTCGGCGGGACCGATTGTTTGGGCTGATGCGCCGTTATGGCTGGATCGCAGTGCTTGTTGTTTTACTTGTTGTAGGCGGTGCGGCATACCGTGAATATAGTCGTGCGTCCGAGCAGGCCGCGGCTCAGGCTTTGGGTGACGCGCTGTTGGCGGCGCTTGATAATGAAGATACAGCTGCGCGCTCTGCGGCGCTTGGGACAGTTCAATCCAACTCAGCCGAAGCGGCGGCAATCGTTACAATTTTACAGGCGGGTATATTGGCCGAAGAGGGCAAAAACGCGGATATTCTGAAGCTTTTGCAGCCCATTGTTGATAATCAAAATCTCAATCAGGACTATCGCGACTTGGCGCATTTCAAACAGCTTCTTCATGCAGATGGGGTGCTTGATGTGACGCAGCGCACAGAAGGTTTCCAAGTCCTAGCTGAGCCCGGCAAACCACTACGAGTTTTGGCCGAGGAACAATTGGCGTTGCTCGAACTGCAAGCCGGCAATCAAGATGCCGCCGTGCGCCGGCTCACCGCGCTTTTAGAAGATGCAGATCTGACCCAGAATTTGCAGCAGCGCACGCGCCAATTGCTGATTGCATTGGGACAGGATATGGCAAACGGCAACTGATCAGTCTATGGACGTAGTTGAAGGGGAGCACTGAAGGTGAAACGCGCGATACTACCCACCTTCTTAATGATGGCGTTTGCGGCCACCGGCTGTACAGACCCGGATAACGCCTTGTCTGGAAAACGCGAGCCTGTAACAGCTATTTTAGCTGATGTCGGCGCCCAGCTTGACGGCCAGCAAGAAAATCAATCTAGGACCTTTGAGGCTCCGAGCGAAAAAAACAATAGCAACTGGCCACAGGGCCATGGAACTCCGAAAACCAGAACCACACATCCTGCGCTTGCCGCATCGCTCTCAAAAGCCTGGTCCGCGCCAATTGGCCGGGGTGACCGGCAACGTGTGCGCATTTCTGCAGATCCTATTTTTGTCGATGGGATGATCGTGACCCTTGATAGTCAGTCTCTTCTGGCTGCAACCTCCGCTGCTGGTGCGCGACTTTGGTCGCTTGATTTAACGCCAGCGGGCGAACAAGCGGGCGAAGCTGATGGCGGCGGGCTCGCCGCGGGAGGCGGCAAAATTTATGTTACCACCGGATATGGTGAAATGGCCGCTATTGATCCTAAAACTGGTGAAAAAATCTGGAGCCAATCGCTCATGGCTTTGGCCGCCGGTCGGCCGGCGTATTCTAATGGCCTTGTCTACGTGGTTAGCGGAGCCGCTACCAGTTGGGCGGTTGAGGCAGATAACGGCCGAGTGCGCTGGCAAATAGATGGCCTCAGTGATCTAAACATGCGGCGAGGATCCACTGGGCCAGCTGTTTCTGACAAGTTGGTGCTGTTTGGCTATGGCTCTGGGGATGTGCAAGCGGCCTTTCGAAAAGGCGGATTGGTCCTTTGGACCGCCACCTTGGCCGGTGCGCGCATCGGGCAGGCTATTTCTACCATAAACGGTATCGGCGCGAGCCCTGTGATTTCTGGCAAGCGAGTTTATGCGGCCAATGCATCGGGCCGCCTTGTGGCAATGAACCTTGACAGCGGGGCGCGGCTTTGGACGGCGCCGCACGGGGCGCTCACCCCGCTTTGGGTCGCCGGTGGGTCGGTATTTTTGATCAATGACATCGGCCAGTTGGTCCGTGTCGATGCTCGCAACGGAAAAACCATCTGGGCGACCGATTTGCCAACCGATAAAGCGTCGCTTTCATGGCGCAGCACCGAGGTGATTGCCCATCATGGGCCGATTTTGGCCGGCGGGCGGTTGATTGTCGCCTCGGGTGATGGGCTTTTGCGCCAATTTGATCCTGCCTCTGGAACGGAACTTGACGCAGTAAAAATTCCCGGTGGGGCGACCACCAGCCCTATTGTCGCTAATGGTGTTCTTTATGTTGTCTCCAAAAACGGCAAATTACACGCTTTCCGCTAGGTTAAAACTGGTGTAAGCGGCAATTCTTTAATGAGCGGAGCGCCTAGATGAGCTTTTCTTTGGCCATTGTTGGCCGGCCCAATGTCGGCAAATCAACACTGTTCAACAGGTTGGTTGGAAAACGTCTGGCTTTGGTTGATGACCAACCGGGGGTGACCCGCGATCTGCGTGAAGGCGCGGCGCGGCTCGGAGATCTGCGTTTTACGGTGATTGATACCGCCGGTCTGGAAGAGGCCACCGACGAAAGCCTGCAAGGCCGGATGCGGCGGTTGACCGAACGGGCGGTTGATATGGCTGATATTTGCCTCTTTATGATTGATGCCCGCGCCGGGGTAACACCCACCGACGAAATTTTTGCTGAAATTCTGCGCAAACGGGCCGCACATGTGATTTTGGCGGCGAATAAAGGCGAAGGCTCAGCCGCGGATGCCGGTGTGATCGAAGCCTGGTCATTGGGCTTGGGCGAGCCGCTGCGCCTGTCCGCCGAGCACGGCGAGGGGATGGCGGATTTGCTGTCTATGCTGATGCCTTTGGCCGACGGGTTTGAAGAGCGCGCCATCGAAGAGGCCGCAGAAATCGATGTGGATGTGGATGAAGACGCATCGGACAGCTACCGCTTGCCGACCAAGCAAAAGCCGCTGCAGGTGGCGGTTGTCGGGCGGCCGAATGCCGGCAAATCAACGCTGATTAATAAAATCCTAGGTGAGGATCGGCTTCTAACCGGTCCAGAGGCGGGGATTACCCGCGATGCGATTTCGCTACAGATCGACTGGCAGGGCACGCCGATGCGGGTGTTCGACACGGCTGGGATGCGCAAAAAGGCAAAAGTGCAGGATAAAGTTGAAAAACTGTCTGTCAGCGACGGGCTGCGGGCGGTGAAATTTGCCGAAGTGGTCGTGGTCTTGCTGGACGCAGCGATCCCGTTTGAACAACAGGACCTGCGCATCGCCGATTTGGCCGAGCGTGAGGGGCGCGCCGTGGTGGTTGCGGTCAACAAATGGGATGTCGAGGACGAAAAACAGCAAAAGCTTTCGCATCTAAAAGAAGCTTTTGAGCGGCTGCTGCCGCAACTGCGCGGCGCGCCGCTTGTAACTGTGTCTGCCAAAACCGGCCGTGGGCTTGACCGGCTGCACCAAGCGGTGATGCGCGCGCATGAGGTCTGGAACACGCGGGTCACAACCGCGCAGCTCAACCGCTGGCTGGCGGGTATGGTCGAAGCCCATCCGCCGCCCGCACCGGGCGGGCGCCGGATCAAGCTTCGCTATATGACCCAAACCAAAACCCGTCCCCCGGGCTTTGTGGTGATGTGTTCGCATCCCGATAAACTGCCGGAAAGCTATTCGCGCTATCTGGTTAATGCACTGCGGCTTGATTTTGATATGCCGGGCACGCCGATCCGCCTGCACATGCGCTCACAGGCGGATAAAAATCCCTATAAAAACCGCAAAAAATCCACCCCGTCGCGGCTAAAGAAACATCTTTAGTATAGCGGTGCAGCGGCGCTAGACCAAGCTGCCGTCTGCGGCCAATGTGGTTTTGCCGCCAAGATAAGCGTGCAGCGCAGCTGGCAGCGCCACCGATCCATCCGGCTGCTGGCCGTTTTCCAGAACCGCGATCAAACAGCGGCCAACGGCCACGCCCGATCCGTTCAGCGTGTGCACAAACTCGGGCTTGCCGCCGCCTTCGGGCTTATAGCGGGCATTCATCCGCCGGGCCTGAAAATCACCGCAGACCGAAACCGAACTTATTTCGCGAAAGGTGTTCTGCCCCGGCAGCCAGACCTCAAGGTCATGGGTTTTGCGCGCGCCAAACCCCATATCACCGGTGCAAAGAACCATCACCCGATAGGGCAGCTCTAGCTTTTCCAATATGGCCTCGGCACATTTGGTCATGCGCTCATGTTCTTCTAGCGCGCTTTCCGGCGTGCAGATGGTGACCATTTCAACCTTTTCAAATTGATGCTGGCGCAGCATGCCGGCGGTGTCTTTGCCCGCTGATCCTGCTTCGGAGCGAAAACATAGCGTATGCGCGGTCATCCGCATGGGCAGCGCGGCTGCGTCAACCATTTCGCCGGCCACAGTGTTGGTCAGCGTGACCTCGGATGTGGGAATCAGCCACCAGCCATTGGTGGTTTGATAGCTGTCTTCGGCAAATTTTGGCAATTGCCCTGTGCCCCGCATGGCCGCATCGCGCACCAGAACCGGGGTGTTTACCTCGCTCAGCCCGTGCTCATCAATATGCACATCCAGCATGAATTGCGCCAGCGCCCGATGCAGCCGCGCCACAGCGCCGCGCAAAAGCACAAAGCGTGATCCAGAGAGTTTGGCCGCAGTTTCAAAATCCATCCCCGCAGCCACGCCGGGCAGGTCGAAATGCTCGCGCGCGTTGTTGATCTGGCGCGGGCTGCCCCAGCTGCGCACTTCCACATTACCCGCCTCATCTTCACCTTCGGGCACATCATCAAGCGCCAGATTTTCGATGCCCATCAGCTGCGCTTCCAGCTCGCTATCAATCTCTTTGGCTTTGGCATTCATTTCCGCCACTTCCGCCTTTTTCGCCGCCACCAAGGCCCGCAGCCGTTCAAATTCGACCTCATCACCGCTGGCTTTGGCGGCGCCGACGGATTTGCTGGCTTTGTTTTGTTCCGCCTGCGCGGTTTCGGCGGCCAGTATGGCCGCGCGGCGGCGGCTGTCGATTTCCAAAAGCGACGCGGACGCAGCCGATACTCCACGCCGCGCCAAAGCGGCGTCAAAAGCGGTTGGATTATCGCGAATGGCCCGGATGTCATGCATTTGGAAATCTCCTGTTTTTTGCCGAGTCTTTTTACTGGCGCCCTTATGCACCACTTCGCGCCCTAAGGGTAGGGGGATTGATTAGGTGGATTTATTTGTCTTTTTGGCCGGTTTTTTAGCTGGCTTTTTACGCTGCTTTTTAGCTGGCTTTTCGGGCGGCTTTGGCGGTGTGTAGCCTGCGGGGTTGTCCAGCCATTTCCGGTATTCGTCATAAAACGCATCAAGCTTTAATGCATGTTCCGGCCAATGCTTTGGCCAATTCAGATGTTCGGGAAAAGTGACCGAACCATCGCGAAACATTCCATTGAGCTGCGCTTGAGTGATGTCGCTATTAGTAAAATCCGCCTTACGAGCAAATGCTTTGTTAAAAGTGACATTTGAAAGGTCGGAGTATTGCAAATTGTTAAGACTGAAATTTGCCCCCGTCATATCAGCGCGCTCAAGCCAAGCCCCCTTAAGCAGGCTTGCGTTAAATTGCGCATGGGCAAAATCACCGCCCTGCATATCTGCCTGTTTCAGATTGGCAAGCCGCAAATCCAACCGATAGTCTTTAGCACTTTCCAGATTTATTTTATCCGCGCTGCGGCGGCCAATAACGCCTAGCGCCGTTTGAATGTCATTGCGGGGAAGCTCATCAGCGACCTCGTCGGCATTTTGCGCTCTGGTATCCCACGGCGCGTTGGTGCGGATATAGGCGCATAAAATCTGCATCACTGGGATATGATCGCGGTCGCTGTCCTGCGCGATGCGTTCCAGCGCATAAATCGATCCTATGCGGACCTCTAAATTGGGTTCGGTACCTTCGGTGGATGTGCCATCATTGCCCGTGACTTTGACCGTTTTATCCGCGCCCAATCCGGCCACCGCCTTGGTGATACGGTCGGTGATCAGCCCTTGTTCTGCTGCCTCGGTGGTGCGTTCGCTGGCTTTGGTGCTGCGTTCATTGATCCAAAGCTTTATCAGCCCCAAGGGAATTGTGCTGGCCGCCACCAAAACGCCCAAAAGCACCGCCACCGCATAGGCTAAATTGCGGATGTCTTCGGTTGCGGGGGGCTCTTTACCCGCCTCAGCCCGCAAAAGATCAACCATACCGGCCACCGAGCGGATGATATCCCAGAGGTAAAAGATGCACGCATAGGCAAACAGCAAAACCCCAAGCGACCAAACCAGCTCAACATAATTGGTTTTGATGAAGCTGCTAACCTTGCGGCCAGCTTTCAGAGCAAGCCGAAAGAAAAGCCAAAGGCCTGCGATCCCTAACACTGGGCTCAAAAGCAAAATGACTTTATGGGTCGAAACCCAATTAATTACCTTAAGTAGAAAATCCGTCATCACATATAACCTAAAGCAGAATAGAGTCAGTCAACGGCATTTTCGTGCGTCAAGCAAGGTAAACTGCGCCTTTGGTTGGCGAATTTGGCACCGCCCTGATACTGCCGCGATACCGACGTAAAACAGATGCCCCATTTTGCGCCGTTTCGCCCCTTGCAAACAGCCGCCGCTGCGCATAGGTTCGCGCAAAATGTGAAGTTTTACAGACAGGACAGACAATGGACGCTTTCGGCCAATTTATCCCGCTTATTCTAATCTTTGCGATCATGTATTTTTTGCTCATCCGGCCGCAGCAAAAAAAGGTCAAGCAGCATCAGGCAATGGTCAC
>CBFHXE010000005.1:19168-57375 GCA_965659715.1 uncultured Paracoccaceae bacterium
ACGCCCTGCGCCGCGGCGATCAGGTTGTCACCCAAGGTGGATTGATCGGCAAAGTGGTAAAAGTGAAAGAAGACAATGAGTTAGAGGTTGAACTTGCAGAAGGCGTTAAAGTGCGCGTGGTGCAGTCAACCATCGCTCAGGTGCTGAGCAAAACCGAACCCGCCAACAAAGCGTAAACCGGCACAGCCAACGATAAAGAGGGGCGGGATATGCTGCAAATCGATCTATGGAAACGGATCCTAATATGGTCGCTTTGCGCCATTGGCTTGCTTTTGGCCATGCCGAACGGGTTTTACAGCCGTGTTGAAGGTTATAATGACGCACAAAAAGCATTTGAAAGCAGTGGCTTAGAGGTTAAAGGCGCACCCAGCTGGCCATCGTTTTTACCCTCTGGACTGGTCAATTTGGGCCTTGATTTGCGCGGCGGCGCGCATCTGCTGGCCGAGGTTGAGGTCGAAGATGTTTACGCCGCAAGGATGAAAAGCCTCTGGCCCACCCTGCGAGACACCCTCCGCCCTGAGCGCGCCACCATCGGCACCATCCGGTTGCAAACCGGCCCCGCAGATCAATTGCGGGTTCGGATTTCGAAACCAGAGGCCATGGCGCAAGCAATTTCATTGGCAGAAGGTTTAAGTCAGCCGGTGTCTACATTAACCGGTGCGGGGGCCCGTGATCTTGATGTTTACAGCGAAGATGATGTTCTGATTGTCACATTGTCCGAGGCTGAACGGGCCGCGACGAACGACCGGACCGTCAAACAAGCGCTTGAAATCATTCGCAGAAGAATTGATGAAGTGGGCACAAGAGAGCCAACCATTCAACGTCAAGGCAGTTTGCGGGTGTTAATTCAAGTTCCCGGTATCGGCTCAGCCGCCGAGCTGAAAGAATTGATTGGCACCACCGCCCAGTTAACGTTCCAGCCAGTGATTGGCCCGGCAAGTGACCCCGAAGCTGATCCAGGTTTTGGCAATGAAATATTGCCTTCTTTGGACGAAGAAGGGCGCTATTACATTCTGGACATAGCGCCGGTGGTCACGGGTGAAGATTTGGTCGATGCACAGCCCAGTTTTGACCAAAACGGTCGTCCGGCGGTAAACTTTCGCTTTAACCCCTCTGGTGCGCGGCGCTTTGGCGATTATACCGCTGAAAACATTGGTGAACCTTTTGCTATCGTGCTTGATGGCGAAGTGATTAGCGCGCCCGTAATCCAAAGCCATATTCCGGGTGGTTCGGGTATCATCACCGGTAGCTTTTCGGTTGAAGAAAGCTCGAATCTAGCGATTTTGCTGCGTGCAGGGGCTTTGCCTGCGGGGCTTGATTTTCTAGAAGAAAGAACGATCGGACCCGAGCTTGGCGCTGACAGTATTCAGGCCGGTAAAATTGCCTGTATCGTGGCCTTTGTTGGGGTGCTTGTTTTCATGGGGCTTAGTTATGGGCTGTTTGGTCTTTTCGCAAACGTTGCGCTGATCGTTAACATTGGCCTGATCTTTGGCTTGCTTAGCTTGATTGGTGCCACATTAACCTTACCGGGGATTGCGGGGATTGTGCTAACCATCGGGATGGCCGTGGATGCTAATGTGTTGATTTTTGAGCGCATTCGCGAAGAAGTGAAAACAGCCAAAGGACCATCAAGAGCGATCGAGTTGGGGTATCAAAAAGCCCTTAGCGCTATTTTGGACGCCAATATCACAACCTTCATTACTGCGGTTATTTTATTCACAATGGGATCGGGACCTGTCCGCGGATTTTCAATTACGCTTGGGCTCGGGATTTTAACCTCGGTCTTCACGGCAATTTTTGTCACCCGATTGCTGGTGGTGATGTGGTTTGAACGCCGCCGCCCCAAAACTTTGGAGGTGTAGAGATGCGCCTAAGATTAGTCCCCAAGAATACAAACTGGGATTTTTTTAGCCAATCAAAACTATGGCTAGGTATTTCCGCGCTTTTGCTGATCGGCTCTTTGGTCTCATTTCTTATACAAGGTTTGAACTTTGGCATTGATTTTCGTGGCGGAACTACGATCCGAACAGAAAGCGCACAAAGCATTGATGTGGCTGCTTATCGTCAAGCACTTAGCGCTTTGGAGTTGGGTGATGTAACTATTTCAGAGGTTTTTGATCCAACCTTTGATGCGGATCAGAATGTCGCAATGATCCGTATTCAAGCCCAAGAGGGGCAAGAGGCAGTATCGGCCAAAACCACCAATGCAGCTTTATCCGTCTTGCAAGATGTTGCACCGGATATCGTGTTTGTATCGGTGGAAAGCGTTGGTCCGAAGGTTTCAGGTGAGCTCATTCAAAAGGCGATAATTGCCGTGGTTTTGGCCATTGCTGCTGTTTTGGTTTACATCTGGCTGCGCTTTGAATGGCAGTTCGCCGTTGGTGCGGTCGCGGCGCTTATCCATGATGTGCTGTTGACCATCGGCGTGTTTTCAGTTGTGCAAATCAAGTTTGATTTGGCCATTATAGCGGCCTTGCTAACGATTGTAGGGTATTCGTTGAACGACACGGTTGTTGTGTTTGATCGGGTACGTGAAAACCTGCGAAAATATAAGAAAAAGCCTCTGCAAGAAGTGCTTAACCTATCCATCAATGAAACTCTTAGCCGAACGGTTATGACCTCGGTCACCACGCTTTTGGCACTAATTGCGCTGTTTATCCTTGGCGGAGATGTTATTCGAGGATTTGTTTTTGCGATGATTTGGGGGGTTATTGTCGGTACTTATAGCTCTGTGTTTGTGGCCTCATCAACGCTCTTGCGTTTGGGGGTAAAACGCGATTGGTCAAAGCCAAACGCCGAAGCGGGAACACAGGTTCCCCAATAACGGATGCCGCTCAACGCGCGCGGCCTTTAGACATGCTCAAAGCGTTTTGTATATAAGGCAAAATACCGAGTTTTTGCCAAAGGTTTTTGTGTCAACTAAGCATTGGGAACAAATGATGCAGCTTCGGGAAGTCAATTTTGGTAGCGCTCTGCCAGTAGAGGGATACGGGCCGGGTTTTTTTCGAATTGGCGGCGAGATCTGGCAAAGTGGAGTTATTCTTTCTCTTACCGGTGTTAAAGAATGGCGCGGATTTTCTGATGATCATTCACTTTTGGCCTTAGGCGAGCAGATTGACGTATTATTTATTGGAACTGGAACTGAAATTTCACAGCTGCCTGCGGAATTGACAAACAAGCTTGAAGGCGCAGGTGTCGGTGTGGAGGTGATGAACAGCCCATCTGCTTGCCGTACATTCAATGTTCTTCTGTCAGAAGGCCGTCGAATTGCCGCAGCGCTTTTACCTGTTGATTGAGATACAAACAGTTGCGCCTTTTTTCTTTCCACAGAATGAGCTAAACCTGTTCTATGCTGCTGTCAGTGAGTGATGTATCCGTAAGTCGCGGGGGAAGTGTCCTACTTGAGGGCATGACCTTTGATTTGCACGCGGGTCGGGCAATCGTTCTGACCGGAAAAAACGGGATTGGCAAAACCAGTCTTTTGCGAACGCTCGCTGGTTTGCAAGATGCCAATTCAGGGCGCGTTGATGTCCCGCAAGACACGGTGGTATATTCGGCACATTTAGACGGTATCAAATATGCTTTGAGCGTGGCCGAAAATTTGCAATTCTGGGGCGCGGTTTTTGGCACATCAAATTTGGATGTCGCCTTAAAAACATTTGAGCTTGACGATTTGCGCGATGTAATGGCAGGCGCACTTTCTGCGGGACAAAAGCGGCGGCTCGGGCTCGCACGGTTGCTGGTGACCGGGCGCAGTATCTGGCTACTTGATGAGCCAACTGTATCGCTTGATCTTGTTTCGGTAAAACAATTGACCAGAGTTTTAAACGACCACCTTGGGGCAGGCGGATCCGCCATAATAGCCACGCATGCTGCGCTGGATTTAAAGGGGCAAGAGGTCACAATAGACCTTGGTGAATTTGCCGCCCCCAAGACAGGTTTAGCGGCCAGTGAAGAGGCTTTCTTATGATCGCTCTTTTGGTTCGGGATTTAAAACTGGCAATTCGCGCTGGGGGTGGTTTTGGGTTGGCAATTGCCTTTTTTCTTATTGTTATTGTGCTTGTGCCCTTGGGTGTTGGGCCAGAAATGGACATACTTTCAAAAATTGCCCCTGGTGTGCTGTGGCTTGGGGCGCTTTTGGCCTGCCTTTTATCGCTTGATCGTATTTTCGCGCTCGATCACGAAGACGGGACCTTAGATCTTTTGGTGACAGCGCCACTGCCATTAGAAGCGGTCATCATGACAAAAGCACTTGCCCATTGGATCACTACAAGCCTGCCGCTTGTTGTTGTGGCGCCTTTGCTTGCTGTTCTGCTTGGTCTTCCAGGCAATGGCTATTTCTGGCTTGCCATTTCGCTTTTACTGGGCAGTCCAGCGCTCAGTTTAATTGGAACCTTTGGTGCTGCTCTGACCTTGGGGCTGAAGCGGGGCGGTCTGCTCCTGTCGGTTTTGGTGCTACCGCTGTACATCCCAACATTAATCTTTGGGGCTGAGGTTGCGCAGCGCGGGATCGACGGCGCAGCAGTGCAAACACCGCTTTTGCTTTTGGCGGGGATCAGTTTTGGCACTGCGGCGGTTTTGCCCTTTGCTTCTTCGGCTGTGTTGCGTATCAACCTCAGATAAGGCGTTGCAATATGAATGAATATTTAGGGTAAACGATGTCGCTGTGGGAATATGCAAACCCGGTTAAGTTTCTGAGACTTTCCAGCAAAGTTTTGCCTTGGGCTTGGCGGCTTGGGGTTGCGTGTCTTTTTATTGGCTTGGTTTGGGGGTTCTTTTTTACGCCTGACGATTACCGCATGGGGTCAACAGTTAAAATTATCTATCTTCATGTACCCTCGGCATTGATGGCAATTAATGCGTGGTTCATGATGCTGGTTGCTTCGCTTATCTGGCTAATTCGCCGCCATCATGTCAGCGCATTGGCCGCCAAAGCTGCCGCGCCGGTTGGTGTGGCTATGACACTGATTGCGCTTGTCACGGGCGCAATTTGGGGCCAGCCGATGTGGGGGACTTGGTGGGTATGGGACCCCCGCTTAACCTCATTTTTAATTCTCTTTCTGTTTTATTTGGGGTATTTGGCGCTCTGGGCAGGTATCGGCAATCCGGATACGGCTGCGGATTTAACCTCAATTTTATGTATTGTCGGTTCTGTTTTTGCGGTTTTAAGCCGCTACGCAGTGAATTTTTGGAGCCAAGGATTACATCAGGGGGCGTCTTTGTCGTTGGATAAGGAAGAAAACGTTGCGGATGTTTTCTATCAGCCGCTATTGTTTTCTATTGCTGGTTTCGTTTTGCTGTTCTTTGCGCTTGTTTTGCTTGGTACGCGGTCGGAAATTCAATTTCGGCGGGCACGGGCGCTGTCGCTTAGAGGAAATCCGCAATGATGCCTGAATTGGGAAAATATGCGGTTTCGGTGCTAAGTGCCTATGGGGCCACAGCAGTTATTTTGGGTGTATTGGTTGTCTATGTTTTACGCCGAAGCGCCGTGGCCAAGGCCGCTTTGGCGGCCCAAGAGACACCAAAGGATGGCTAAAGTTTCGCCAATGGCGATCGCGCCACTGCTCATCTTTGCTGTTTTGGCCCTGTTGTTTTTTGTGGGCATGAAAGGATCGGGATCGGACGAGTTGCGCTCGACTTTAATTGGATCGGCAGCGCCTGAAATCACGCAAGTTCCATTGGATGGATATCCTGCCGTTACGTCAGAAGATCTGCGCCTTGGCAAAGTGACATTGGTTAATTTTTGGGCCAGCTGGTGCCCGCCGTGCCGTGCAGAGCATCCAAAACTTTTGGAATTAGCTGCCTCAGGTTTGTCCATTATAGGGGTCAACCTAAAAGATGATCCTGACGATGCCGCTGCTTATTTACAGTCTTCGGAAAACCCTTTTATTTCAATTGCCTTTGATCCTAAAGGAAGGACGGCGATTGATTGGGGCGTAACTGCACCGCCCGAGACGTTCATCATAGACCGCACAGGAAAAGTTGTGTTCCGATTTGCAGGCCCATTGATTGGAGCCGATTATGAAAATCGGTTTTTACCAAAACTAAAAGCTGCGTTGAGTGAAAATTAAAACGGGTCTTGGCTTTTTTTATGAAGCTATGACCTAAAGGTAAATTTGTCATAAAAAAGCGGCCTGAAGAGGCCGCTTTTAAATCAGATGACCTGTTGTAAGCCTAGGAGGCTTTCGCCAAATTACGGAGCACGTAATGCAGCACACCGCCATGTTCGATATATTCGATTTCTATCGCAGTATCGATCCGGCATTTTAGCATAATGGACAAAACTTCACCATCTGGCTTGGTGATGTCACAGGATACTTCTTGCAGGGGTTGTATACTATCCAATCCGTTGATGCTAACCAATTCATCGCCTGTTAAACCAAGGCTTTTGCGGCTTTCACCATTGGTGAATTCAAAAGGAATAACGCCCATTCCAACCAAATTCGAACGGTGAATGCGTTCAAAACTTTCTGAAATCACTGCCTTAACGCCTAAAAGAGCCGTTCCTTTGGCCGCCCAATCGCGGCTAGAGCCGGCGCCGTATTGTTCGCCGCCAAAGATCACAAGAGGGATGCCTTGCTCTTGATAGTTCATGGCAGCTTCAAATATAGACGTTTGGATTCCATCAGGGCCTTTGGTATAGCCGCCTTCTGTGCCTTCGAGCATTTCATTTTTAATGCGAATATTTGCAAAGGTTCCCCGCATCATGACTTCGTGGTTGCCCCGACGCGAACCATAGCTGTTAAATTCACGAACGGGAACCTGTCGGTCAACCAAATATTGGCCAGCGGGTGTGGTATCTTTAAACGAGCCTGCTGGGCTAATATGGTCTGTGGTGATCATATCGCCAAGAAGGGCAAGCACCCGTGCATTGGTGATGTTACGGATGGTTCCTGGCTCTTTATCCATGCCTTGGAAATATGGCGGATTTTGAACATATGTGGAAGCCGCAGGCCAGTCGTAGGTTTGACTGTCAGTGGTTTCAACCGCTTGCCATTTTTCGTCGCCTTTAAAGACGTCTGCGTATTTTGATTGAAAGGACGCGCGGGTAACGGTTTGTTCAACAAGTTCGGCTATTTCTTGGCTCGACGGCCAAATGTCTTTGAGATAGACATCATTGCCTTCGGCATCTTGTCCCAGTGGATCACTGCTCAAGTTGATATCCATGGTTCCGGCCAAAGCATACGCCACCACCAAAGGCGGTGAGGCAAGGTAGTTGGCGCGGACATCAGGCGATATTCTGCCTTCAAAGTTGCGGTTTCCTGACAGAACAGATGTTGCGACTAAATCGCCATCCGCAATAGCTTTGCTAAGCTCTGCTTGAATGGGACCCGAATTACCAATGCAGGTTGTGCAACCGTAGCCAACAAGATTAAATCCGATTTTATCGAGATCTTTTTGTAAATCTGCGGCTTCAAGATAGGCGCTTACAACCTGTGATCCGGGCGCAAGCGAGGTCTTGACCCATGGTTTTCGTGTTAACCCCAAAGCCGCCGCTTTTCGCGCCACCAAACCGGCACCGATCATCACGTAAGGGTTCGATGTATTGGTGCAAGATGTGATCGACGCAATGACAACTTTGCCTGAGCTTAGGGTGTAATCTTCACCCTCAACAGCAACCTCTTTGTCCATTGGCCTGTCAAAGGTGTTTTGCATTTCATTGCGAAAAGCATCTTTGGCCATATCAAGCGCAACATAGTCCTGTGGGCGCTTTGGTCCGGAAATTGCGGGCACGATTGTACCCATGTCCAGATGCAATGTATCGGTATAAATTGGCGCATAACCTTCATCCCGCCAGAAGCCGTTTTCTTTTGCATAAGCCTCAACTAAACTTACGCGGCTTTCCTCACGTCCTGAGTTGCGAAGGTAACGAAGGGTTTCATTGTCGATAGGGAAAAATCCACATGTGGCGCCATATTCGGGGGCCATATTGGCGATGGTTGCACGATCTGCCAACGGCAAATTATCCAAGCCAGCGCCGTAAAACTCAACAAATTTTCCAACAACGCCTTTTTGGCGCAACATTTCAACCACTTTTAGAACCAGATCGGTTCCCGTGGTGCCTTCGGTCATTTCTCCGGTCAACTCAAAGCCAATGACCTCTGGGATAAGCATGGAAATCGGTTGGCCAAGCATAGCCGCTTCTGCTTCGATGCCGCCAACACCCCAGCCTAGAACCGCCATGCCATTAACCATTGTTGTATGGCTGTCAGTTCCGACAAGCGTATCTGGATAGGCGACATTTTCGCCAAATTGGTCTTTGTCGGTCCAAACGGTTTGGGCCAGATATTCTAAATTAACCTGATGGCAAATTCCCGTTCCTGGCGGCACGACGCGAAAGTTATTAAATGCGTTTTGGCCCCACTTAAGGAAAGTATAGCGCTCCATATTACGTTCATATTCGCGATCAACATTGGTTTGAAAAGCCCGCGGGGTTCCAAATGCATCAATCATAACAGAGTGATCAATGACTAAATCCACTGGATTAAGCGGGTTGATTTTTTGCGCATCACCACCAAGTGACACAATCCCATCCCGCATCGCCGCCAAATCAACGACAGCTGGAACACCAGTGAAATCTTGCATTAGAACCCGAGCCGGCCGGTAGGCAATCTCACGCGGGTTTTTCCCACCTTTTTCACCCCACTCCGCAAATGCGCGAATGTCATCTGTCGTGACCGTTTTGCCATCTTCGAAGCGAAGCATGTTTTCCAGAACCACTTTTAAAGCGGCTGGCAATTTTGAAAAATCCCCTAGTCCAGCAGCTGTCGCTGCAGGGATTGAATAATAGGCGATTGTTTCGCCATCGACTGTTAGGGTTTTTCGGGTTTTTGCAGTGTCTTGACCGACAGAGATAGGCATATTGGCCTCCCTTTTGATTTTTGTGTAAGGGTTTCGCTGGTGCGCTTTTGACGCAACTAGCTGATATGTTCAAGGGCTTGAAATTAATTTGTATGCAATAGTGTACAATTGGCCGCACAATTTTGTGATCAAAGCGGCAAATGATTGATTGGTCATCCGCAGCAGATTAGCATAACTCATGCGTATCGTAGATTATTTTGGGGTATCTCCATTGTTTTCAATTCAGAAAATTGTTGTTGGTTTCATTATTGCACTTTGGGCCTCCAATCTACACGCCGATGACCGTACCCCAGTGTTGGTAGAGCTGTTTACATCTCAAGGGTGCTCTTCTTGCCCCCCAGCAGATGCAATTCTAAGGGATTTATCTAAAGACCCTAACGTAGTGGCATTAGCGTTTCATGTTGATTATTGGGACTATATTGGATGGAAAGACAGTTTTGCGGACCCCAGTTTTTCCCAAAGGCAAAAGATATATGCCCGTCTGGCATCCCAAACAGCGGTTTACACTCCACAATTCATGATTAATGGACAGAAAGCCATTGCGGGATCAGAGCCCAATAAACTCAAGCGCGAAATTTCCAAGTCCTTTAAAAGAAACCAGATTTTTGAAATTGCGTTTAAATCTTCTGGCAATCAAGTTCAGGTTAAACTTAGTGCAGCAAAGTCCACTGAGGCATTTATTGCAAATATCCTTGCTATATATTTCATACCAGAAGCACGGGTTAAAATCGAAAGAGGTGAAAATTCAGGTCGTGTTATGAATTACTCAAATATTGTGACAAAGGTAAAAAACCTTGGTCAGTGGGATGCTCAAAAGCCCTGGCGTAAAACTATTTTATCCGAACCGGATCAAAATATTGCGGTGATCGTTCAGTTGATCGGGCAGGGCAAGGTCGTCGCTGCATCTATACTGCGCTGATTATAGTAAAGCATTAAAATTACGCTACTTTTTCAAAATGTCTTTTTGCAACGACTTCAGGCAAATTTAAGTTAGAGAGATTTCGCCTTTCGCGAGCATTGATTGCAAAGACCCAATAAGCCTATTTATCGCCTGTTCACCATCGTTGGGCGAGATTGCGTTTAGATTTTCGATGTCTTCTAAAAGTGTTTCCCCTAATCTTTTGGGCAGGCTTGAAATAATAAAGTCAACAGTATCAGATGAATTTTGGGTTTTTGCATATGCAAGCCCTTTAACCATATCCTCATGGTCAATACTTCTAATGATTTGGGGGATATCTTTTGCCAACAAACGTTCGGATATATCGTCAAATGTAAATACAGATTGCCGAACCATGTCTGCAAATGCTTGATTTGTTTTTCCAAGCCCAGATAAAACTTCATCCCTTATATTTTGTGAGGTCACGGTTAAAATCATGCCAATTCTTTCGGCTGGCGATTTTTCAAAAACGCGTTCTGCCTTATTGTCCATTTGAGCGATTAGACTTTGACCGATGCGATCCATGCTTGCAGGTGTCACATTGTCGGTCATTGATATGGCATAGCTTATGCTGCGGGCTTGATCGCCAGGTAACTGCGATAAAATTTCAGCTGCTTTTTGCACATCAAGCTTGGACATAATCACCGCTGATACTTCAACAGATTCATTTTGAAAAAAGGTAGCAGGTCTGGTGTTTTCAGAGCTTTTATACGAGCCCAAGGATTTACAACAAGTTGTACACCAGCATCTTTTCGAAGCTGGTGAATGGTCGATTTAGATATTTTTCCCTCTAACAAATTTAATGTGTTTTCAAGTCCTCCACTTGCACTGAGCCCAATTGAATTGAGCTCGCGCGTGAACTCATCAATAACAGTTTTCAATGTTTTTTGATCCACTAGACGAAGCTGCGCCATTTGGTGCGTCAAATCAGTTTGTAAGTCACTCGGCAATTGAGACAAAGGCATATCGGCGCCATTTTGAAGCAATAAACTCACGACAATCGCTGCTTTTTGTCGATGGTTAATTTCTGTAACTGGTGGGTAAGCTGAGCCTACTGGCGGAAGGTTTTCTAACTTTTGATTGTACTGCTCTTCAGGCATTTTTTTCCCTTTGTGAGTTCTAATTGGGCATAGAAATCACGCAAGGATGAAAGAAGTCTGAAGCTTTGATTTTTTAATTTGTTATTTCGATAAATCGTATAATTATCAGGGTTTTTCCAAAGCGCACAAATGCGCACCGCGTTAAGAAATTATGAAAAGAAGCCTAAACCTAATGTTGTTTTTCAAGCTTTGTGGGTTTAGTCAAAGACCCGAGAAAAAATAGTGTCCACATGTTTTGTATGGTATCCAAGATCGAATTTTTCTTCGATTTCCTCGGCGCTTAAAGCTGCGGTTACTTCCGCGTCCCCTAATAGTTCAGTTTTGAAATCTTTATCCTGTTCCCAAACCTTCATGGCATTGTGCTGGACAAGGCGATAAGAATCTTCGCGGCTTAACCCCGATTGCGTAAGGGCCAATAAGACGCGCTGGCTCATGACCAGACCTTTAAACTTATGTAAATTCTTCAACATATTTTCGGGATAAACCACAAGTTTTTCGATGACCTGTGTCATTCGAGCCAGAGCAAAATCAAGTGTAATTGTTGCATCTGGTCCAATGTTGCGTTCAACCGAGCTGTGGGAAATATCACGTTCATGCCAAAGCGCAACATTTTCAAGCGCCGGCACGACCGCCATCCGCACCAATCTGGCCAAGCCGGTTAAATTTTCGGTTAAAACTGGATTTCGTTTATGGGGCATCGCAGAACTGCCCTTTTGGCCTTTTGAAAAGAATTCTTCTGCTTCAAGAACTTCTGTGCGTTGCATATGGCGAATTTCAGTGGCGATATTTTCAAGGCTACTTGCAACCACGCCCAAAGCGGCAAAGAAAGCAGCATGACGATCACGGGGAATGACTTGCGTGCTAATGGGCTCAGGCGTGAGACCCAATTGTGCGCAAACATGATCTTCAACTTTTGGATCAATATTCGCAAATGTTCCAACCGCGCCAGAAATAGCACCGGTCGCAATTTCACTGCGTGCGGCCACCAATCGCTGCTTGTTACGGTCCATTTCGGCATAAAAGCGTGCAAAGGTAAGCCCGAGTGTGGTTGGTTCGGCATGGATGCCGTGACTGCGCCCTATACGAACAGTATCTTTATGCTCAAATGCACGCCTTTTAAGTGCCTCTAGAAGTGCATCCACATCCGCTATCAAAATGTCAGCTGCGCGGACAAGTTGCACATTAAAACAGGTGTCTAAAACATCTGAACTGGTCATGCCCTGATGCACAAAACGCGCTTCTTCTGAGCCTATATGCTCTGCCAAATGCGTCAGGAATGCGATAACATCATGCTTTGTGACAGCTTCGATTTCATCAATTCGGCCAACATCAAACTCAACCTCATTTGCCTTCCAAACTGCTTCAGCATTTTCTTTTGGAATTACACCCAAATCGGCCATCGCGTCACAGGCATGCGCTTCAATTTCGTACCAAATACGAAACTTTGTTTCTGGTGACCAAATCTGAACCATATCGGGGCGAGAATAACGTGGAATCATCTTGCTTTTTGCCTGTGTAAGTAGTGTGAAAAGTTAGCGCGGTCATACCACTGCTGCCATTGAGCCACAAGCTTACAGGCTACAAAAGCGGTGCAAAACTCTGACTAAATGAACCTCTTACTGATAAAGGTCAGCTGCCTGATTATCCTAGACCCATAAGCTGAGTATCAAATGGATATTTGGAAAGGTTTTCAAATCCATTAGCTGTGATTAACACTTGGTCCTCCAGCTTGATGGAAAAATCACCGCCCTCTGGACTGACCAAAGCCTCAACACATAAAACCATCCCTGCTTTGAGATGATAATCATATGCACCCTCAACAAATTTATTTGGATAGGGAATTAATGGCCATTCATCACACAGGCCAACGCCATGCATCAAGCAGCCATATTTACCTTTTTGAAACTGGTCATCCAAAACATGTGTGTTCATTGTAAGATCACGCATGTGAACGCCTGGCCGCAACATTTCCATGTTTCGCATAATATGTTCATGCGCGTGCTGCATCGCATAGACCATATCGGGCCGCGGTGGTTTGTCGCCTATCCACCATGTTCGGCTGATATCAACACAGATTCCATAGGACCCGATTAAATCCGTGTCAAATGCGACTATTTCATTATTTTGTACAATTCGCGGTCCACATTCCTGAAACCAAGGGTTGGTGCGCGGCCCGGAAGCCAAAAGCCGCGTTTCGATCCATTCGCCACCACGTTTGATATTTTCGGCGTGCAGCACTGCCCAGATGTCATCTTCGCTCATATTTCCATTTGGCACACCCGAGCGGGCCGATTGTTCCATAATCTGCACCGCATTTTCGCAAGCAACAGAAGCGCAGCGCATAGCCAGTATTTCATCGGCGCCTTTAATCGAACGGGATTTTTCTGTTACCTCTTCGCCTTCCATAATTTCAAAGCCTTGCGACTCTAATGCTCGCAGTCCATGCAGCATAATTTTGTCAACGGCCAGGCGCTTGTTATTATTCCCATGACTAGCAATGAGTTCACGAACTTCGTTTGAGAAAATATCTGCTGCGATATCTACTTTGTCACCGCGATCAAAATAGAACAAATCTGCGCCCGAGCGTTGTTCTTTCACCAATGGGTTAAACTCTGACAAAAATGGGGAATTTTTATAATCCCAAATCACCATATATCCATCAGCGCAGAGCAATACGGCTCTAAATGGATTGTGGGTATTCCAAAGCTGCATATTCGTGCTGTCGGTTGCGTAGCGGATATTAAGCGGATCAAACATTAAAAGCCCGCCATAATCTCGGTCGACAATGTGCTGTGTCAGTCGTTCCCAGCGGTATTTTCGCATCTTTTGCAAGTCTGGAAGGATTAAGCTGGCTTTTTCCCACTCTTCAAATGCAAGTTGGGTGGGTCCAATTTCAACCCTGTTCATATCATTTGGAGTATTGTCCCCTAAAACGCTGCCTTTTGTTGGATCAATCTTGCGGCTGTCTCTATAGTGGTTGTTCATTTTGCTACTCCGGCTTTGCTTAGTAAAATGATAAACAAGAAAACAGTACAGTCTCGTCTGTTTCCGACTTGCTTTGGGGTCGCTTTAGTAGAATTCTTTGACCATGACAGAGATTTTACAATACAGTTTGCCATACAGATTGAAACCCAAAAGGGCATTGCCAGCGGTGGCGCCGCTTGATCCGGAGAATCTGATCATCATGGACAGCGCCTATGCTTTACAAATGGCAGAGCGGGAAAGATTGATCAAAGATCACAAAAAAGACGTCATGCGGCTTGATCCAATGGCCTTTGAAGTGGCGCAGGAGTTGTTAGAAACTGTTCTGAATTTTCTTCCGTTGCTTGATGGATTTAATATTACCAAAGATATTGTGAAGTGCCCGGACGGCCGTGTCGTTTCTTTGGACTATTTGGAACCTTTGTTAACACTTGGTAATTTAGTGCAATGTGACTTTTGCATTTTACAAAAACATAAAGATGAGCATGTTTTGAAAGGTGCAATTTTATGTTTTCCATCTAGTTGGAGCCTACAAGAACAATTTTTGCGCCCATTATCGATCATTCACGGGCCTATTCAATCCTATGATAAAGATGTAACTCGCCGTGTTCAGCGCCTGTTTGACGGCATCAAGCCGCAAAAGCCGTTATGGAGATTTAATGAGCTTTACTATGAAGCTCCAGATTTATTCCAACCAAGAAAAACCACGAATCGAAGACCGATTTTGAAGGAATCTGATCGACGGTTCTTGCGTTCAGAAAGGCAGGTTCTTTTTAGGCTCCCACGGTCGAAAGCTGTCATTTTTTCGATACATACTCATATTTTAAAGCTAGTATAGGATTGGTGAGGGATTTAGTTTTAAAATATTGATTAAAAATAAAAAGGCGCCCAATGACGAGCGCCTTTTCATTAAGTGAGCTTTAGATTAGCAGCTATAGTACATGCCAAACTCCACCGGGTGTGGGGTATGTTCGTAGGTTTCAATTTCTTCCATTTTCAAATCGACGTATCCATCAATTTGATCTTTTGTGAAGACATCACCAGCCAGCAAGAAGTCGTGATCAGCCTGCAATTCTTCGATGGCTTCGCGCAGTGACCCACAAACAGTTGGAATATCTGCCAGTTGTTCCGCTGGTAGATCATACAGATTTTTATCCATGGCCTCACCAGGATCAATCTTGTTTTTGATGCCGTCAAGACCGGCCATCAACAAGGCAGCAAAGCACAAATAAGGGTTTGCAGAAGGATCTGGGAAACGCGCCTCAACCCGCTTTGCTTTTGGCGATTCAGTCCATGGAATACGGACGCAACCTGATCTGTTACGTGCTGAATACGCACGCAAAACCGGGGCTTCAAACCCTGGGATAAGGCGTTTGTAGCTATTGGTCGACGGGTTTGTGAACGCATTCAGCGATTTTGCATGCTTTAGAATGCCGCCAATGAACCAAAGCGCTTCGTTGCTAAGGTCTGCGTATTGATCGCCTGCAAAAAGTGGTTTGCCATCTTTCCAGATTGACATATTGCAGTGCATGCCTGTGCCGTTGTCACCTGCAATAGGTTTGGGCATAAAGGTTGCCGATTTGCCATAAGCCTGCGCAACGTTGTGGATGACGTACTTATATTTCTGAAGCTCATCCGCTTGTTTCGTCAAGCTGCCAAAAATAAGTCCTAGCTCATGTTGGCAAGACGCTACTTCGTGATGATGCTTGTCAACTTTCATTCCCAAGCGTTTCATAGTTGAAAGCATTTCTGACCGGATATCCTGACCATCATCAATTGGGTTTACGGGGAAATAACCGCCTTTTACGCCGGGTCTATGACCGGTATTACCCATTTCATACTCTGTGTCAGTATTCCATGACGCGTCAAGTGCATCAACTTCGTATGAAACCTTGTTTATTGAGTTCGAGAAGCGAACATCGTCAAAAAGGAAAAACTCGGCTTCAGGGCCAAAGAAAGCCGTATCTCCGATGCCGGACGATTTCAAGTAAGATTCGGCTTTTTGCGCTGTTCCGCGTGGATCGCGTTCATATGCTTCGCCTGTGTCTGGCTCTACCACCGAACAATGTACGCATAAGGTTTTTTCTGCATAGAAAGGATCAACATACGCGCTTTCAGTGTCGATCATTAATTTCATATCCGAAGCTTCAATTGACTTCCAACCGGCAATTGACGATCCGTCAAACATAAAGCCTTCGTCAATAAAGTCAGAATCAACTTGATCTGCCATCACCGTAACGTGCTGCAGCTTTCCGCGTGGATCAGTGAAGCGAATATCTACATATTCGATATCATCATCTGCAATTGTCTTGAGAACTGCTTGTGTACTCATCTCAATTATTCCTTTGTAGTGAGTTTGCTTAAAGGGCGTCGGAACCGGATTCACCAGTTCTAATGCGTAGGGCTTGTTCGACTGAGCTAACGAAAATCTTTCCATCGCCAATTTTGTCGGTTTTTGCGGAATCTACGATGGCTTTGATTGCGTCATCTACCTGATCATCATCAAGCACCACCTCAATCTTCACTTTTGGTAGAAAATCAACCACATATTCAGCGCCACGGTATAGTTCTGTATGGCCCTTTTGCCGACCAAATCCTTTAACTTCAATGACGCTAAGGCCCTGAACACCAATCTCTTGTAAGGACTCTTTCACTTCATCGAGCTTGAAGGGTTTTATTATAGCCTCTATTTTTTTCATTAGGACCTCCGGGTCTTATTTGTTTTTTGCACTCAACACAGTGAAACATATCTAACAATATGCCTGTTGGATCGTTGAACTTTTATTGAGCTTCAAATCACCTATTGAACCAAAAGTAGGCGGAATGCCTAAAAAATAGGCAATAAATAAATGCATTAACTGATGAATATAATTCGATTTAGCATACACTTTGCACAATTCTGCATTGTTAATTGATACTTGCTTTATTGTTTGGCGATTTTAAACGTCATTTATCTTCGCATTACCTGCATTTTTACTCTCGCATCTGTCAGAATCATTTGTTAGAGAGCGCTGAAAGATTGGGCAGCACTATTGCGGCTTGATAATATTTTTAGCGGGTGTGGCGGAATTGGTAGACGCACCAGATTTAGGTTCTGGCGCCGCAAGGCGTGGGGGTTCAAGTCCCTCCACCCGCACCAAAATGTAAAAAAGGACGCACAAGATATGCAGGTCAACGAAACCTTGAATGAAGGCTTAAAGCGTGGCTACTCTATCATCGTAAGCGCCAGCGAGCTTGACGCAAAAGTAAACGAAAAGCTGGTGGAAGCACAGCCTGAAGTCGAAATGAAAGGGTTTCGCAAAGGAAAAGTGCCTATGAGCTTGCTAAAAAAACAATTTGGTCAACGCCTTCTTGGTGAAGCAATGCAAGAGAGCATTGATGGAGCGATGAGCCAGCACTTCGAAGAAAGTGGTGATCGGCCGGCGTTGCAGCCGGATGTTAAGATGACCAATGAAGATTGGAAAGAGGGCGATGACGTGCATGTCGATCTGACATATGAAGCGCTGCCCACGATCCCTGAAGTTGACCTTAAATCTATCAATTTGGAAAAGCTTGTCGCCAAGGCCGATGACGCTGCCGTTGACGAAGCGCTGGAAAAGCTGGCTGAAACCTCACCAAATTTCAAAGACCGCCGCAAAGGCTCGAAAGCCAAATCGGGCGATCAGGTTGTTTTTGACTTTCTGGGCAAGGTGGACGGCGAAGCATTTGAAGGTGGGTCTGCTGAAGACTATCCTCTGGTGCTAGGCTCAAACAGCTTCATCCCGGGTTTTGAAGACCAACTTATCGGGGCCAAAGCCGGTGAAGACAAAGCCGTCGAAGTTGCATTTCCCGCTGATTATGGCGCCAAGAATCTGGCCGGTAAAGATGCGGTTTTTGAATGTAAAATCAAAGCCGTAAAAGAATCTGCCCCTGCAGAATTGAACGATGAAATGGCGACCAAATTTGGCGCCGAAGATTTAAGTGCTCTCAAGGCGCAAGTCAGCGAACGGCTTGAAGCCGAATATGTAGGCGCGGCGCGGGCGGTGATGAAACGCGGGCTGCTGGATCAACTGGACACCCTGGTTAGCTTTGAGCTTCCACCGTCATTGGTCGATGCCGAGGCCAGCCAGATTGCGCATCAATTGTGGCATGAAGACAACCCGGATGTCGAAGGCCATGATCACCCAGAGATCGAGACCACAGAAGAGCACACAACATTGGCAATGCGCCGCGTGCGTCTTGGGCTTTTGCTGGCGGAATTGGGCCAGCAGGCCAAGGTCGAAGTGAGTGAAGCTGAAATCAATCAAGCTGTGATGGCGCAGGCGCGTCAATACCCTGGTCAGGAACGAGAGTTCTTTGAATTTGTTCAGAAAAATCAGCAAATGCAGCAACAGCTCAGAGCGCCAATTTTCGAAGACAAAGTTGTCGACTACATGTTTGAGTTGGCACAGGTCGAAGAAAAAGAAGTGAGCAAGGACGACTTGCAAAAAGCTGTTGAAGCGCTCGAAGAAGAGGCTTAACCAACCGCTGAAACGCATTGCGTTTAAATTTGATAAACCCGCCCCTTTTAGGGCGGGTTTTTTCGTGTGCGGTATTTGCCAATGACAAATTTTAATTATCCATTTGATAGCCCAAAAAAATGGGGATTAGGTCCATTTTCGGTGAAATTAGGTGATGCCGGTACTTGTGATTTCTGCTCAGAATAGGCTGATTTTCCCTGTCGGTATTGCGTCAGTTTCACGGCAGTATCGCGCAGGTGCGAAAAACGCTCTTCACAAGGCATCGAATTCGGTTGCTATTGGGCTTGGCTTTTGGTGCGTGATACGGCAATAGACGGCCTCATGAGTAAAAATTTTTCCTTTTCCCTCAATGCAACCGATGGCAAAGCGCGCGGCGGTGTCATCTCGACCCCGCGTGGTGACATCCGAACACCCGCCTTTATGCCGGTGGGCACTGCGGCCACGGTAAAAGCTATGCTGCCGGAAAGTGTAGGGGCGACAGGCGCGGATGTTTTGCTTGGCAACACCTATCACCTGATGCTGCGCCCGGGGGCAGAGCGCATTGACGCTTTGGGGGGCTTGCACAAGTTTATGAATTGGGATCGCCCGATTCTCACCGATAGTGGCGGATTTCAGGTTATGTCGCTGTCAGGATTGCGTAAAATGACCGAAAGCGGCGTGACCTTTAAATCGCACATCGACGGATCACAACACGTTTTATCACCTGAGCGCTCCATGGAAATTCAACGCCTGCTGGGCAGCGATATCGTGATGGCTTTTGATGAATGCACACCGTTTCCTGCCGACCCTAATACTTCATTGCAAAGCATGCAATTGTCAATGCGGTGGGCACAGCGATCGCGCGATGCCTTTGGTGACCGCCCGGGCCATGCGTTGTTTGGCATTCAGCAAGGTAGCATTTACCAAGACCAGCGTGCAGAAAGTGCTGAAGCCTTAAAAAGCGTCGGATTTGATGGCTATGCGGTGGGCGGCCTTGCGGTGGGCGAAGGCCAAGAGATGATGTTTAAAGTGCTTGAATATGCGCCCGATATGCTGCCCCTTGATAAACCGCGATATTTGATGGGGGTTGGCAAGCCCGATGATATCGTCGGGGCGGTCAAGCGCGGCATTGATATGATGGATTGCGTTTTGCCGTCGCGGTCAGGCCGCACAGGACAAGTGTTTACCCGCCGCGGTGTGATTAATATTAAAAACGCCCGCCACCAAAACGATCCAAGGCCGCTTGATGAAAATTGCAGCTGTCCGGCCTGCACGGGATATTCGCGGGCCTATTTACATCATGTGTTTCGGGCTCAGGAAATGATCTCTGGTATGTTACTGACTTGGCATAACTTGCATTATTTTCAAGAGCTTATGCAATCCATGCGAGATGCTATTGCAATGCAAAAATTTGCCGAGTTCGAGCAAAACTTCCATGCGATGCGCGCTGCTGGTGATATAGAGCCTTTGTAGCGCACGCTATTTTCTCTCTGCCAATACTTTTGTCTGTTTGTCTGCCCATTTGGTATGGGCATTGGGCAAAGGGGTGGCAGGGTATGATTTGAATTGCTGATCGAATTCAGTGATATATTTTAGCTCTATAACTCATCTTCTGTTCCGAGCTTAGAACACTATGTAATTGGAGAACCAAATTGCGGTCCGTAAATAGAAAATTTGCAACCATTTTAGCCACGGATTGCGTTGGATTTAGCAAGCATATGCTTGAAAACGAAGAACAAACCTTGGAAAGCTTAAACGCATGTCGCGAAATCATTGATGCGTTTATTGCAAAACATGGTGGCCGAATTTTCCACACAGCAGGAGATTCTGTACTGGCTGAATTTGCCAGCCCTGTTGAATCGGTAAATTGTGCAATCAATTTTCAAGAGGCGATTTCCGAAAGAAACAAGGGCATCGAAGCCCAAGATCACGATAAAGTAGAGGATACAAAGCTTGTTTGGCGTGTGGGTATTCATTGTGACGATGTGATCGTTGAGAAAGAAAATGTTTACGGCAACGGTGTTAATATCGCGGCTCGCTTAGAGGCCCAATGTACCCCGGGTCAAATTTTAGTGTCGCGCTTGATCAATGAACAGGTGGCTTCACGAATAGAAGCCATATCCCGCGCAGCCGGCACAAAAAAGCTCAAAAATATTTCTAGCGAATTTGAAGTCTTTACGATTTCCACCAATCAGACGGCGGCGGCAGAAGAAGTTTCCGAAGTTGAAGAGGAAAGGGAAGACATCAAACGTGATATCAAGCCCATCTTGTCGGTGTTGCCGTTTAAAAACATGAATGTGAACGAGGACAGCTCGTTTTTGATCGATGGTATTTACGAAGATATCCTAACCGAATTGTCCATGGTGCGGCAATTGTCGATCGTGTCGCGCCAGTCCAGTGTTAATTTTGCCGGTAGTGATGATGATCTGGACGATTTTATCAAACAGTTCAAAGTCAATTACATGATTCAGGGATCTGTGCGGTCATCGGGCAATAAGGTACGGGTGACTGTTTCGCTGATTGAGACCCATGCCAACGAGATTTTGTGGAGCAAACGGTTTGATCGCAGCATTGATGATATTTTTGAAGTGCAAGATGAAATTGTGCGTAGCGTAACCCAAGAAATATTGGGCGAAATTGAGCTGGTGAGCCTTCAGCGGGCCAAACGTAAGCCAACCGAAAATATGAGCTCCTATGAGTTTTTGCTCAAAGGCAAGGAAATGCACCATCAGTTTGAAAGTGCCTCTAATAAGCTGGCGCTCGAAATGTTTGATGCTGCAATCGCGGCGGATCCAAGCAATGCACAGGCCTATGCCTGGAAGGCGTGCACCCTTGGCCAGGGCATGGCGCGGGGCTTTATTCAACGCTCTTTTGAAGAACTAGTACCCGAATTTAGCAATCTTCTAGATACGGCGATCAAGATAGATGCAAATGATTTTGAATGTCATCGCCTGCTCTCTGCCGTTTACAGTGGAACCGGAAAGCTAAAGCTGGCTGTTGAGCATGGTAAAAAAGCCTATGATATGGTGCCCAACGATCCGCGGATTTTGCAGCAATACGGCGAGGCGCTGCTTAAAACAGGTGGTACCAAAAAGGGCTGTGACCTGACGCTCTTGGCGCTTGAATACGATCCGGTTCCGCAGGGGCAGACCAATAGCGACAAGCGCAAAGCCGATGCGGTATTTGCCTGTTTTATGGATGACCGTATTGATCAGGGCCTGTCTTTGGCCGAAGAAATAGAAAGCCGCGATGCACGGACTTTACTCTGTGCAGCGGCGTTGGCGGTTGAGAAATTCTCAAGCCTTAAAGATGTGTCTTGGTTGGTGAATGACCTCAAAGTCACCGATGCTACAAGTTTAGAGCCGGTGATTGATACCTTTGGGCAAATTGACCTGGTGGTGCAAAGCACATTGCGTGAGGTGTTCGTCGACCATATGGCGCCCCATTGCCGGATCGCTGAGTAAGCTTTTTGTGGCTATAAGGAAGAGCCCCACAGGGCAAACACAGGGAAGAGACAGAACACAGACGCGAAACTTGATCTTATCGCTGTTTAGCGACCCCAAGTGCGGACCGGTCCGCAATCCAAGTGCACAAAGCGCGAGCGCGAGTAGCTTCCCACTCCGCCGGCCTGGCACGTACGTGCGGCACGCGCCAATTGGCGTACCGAGCGCGATGAAAGCCGCAAATCTGCTGCTTGACCTGTGATATGCAAGGATTTTTTGGCCACTGACCTTGACCGACGCCGTAGCATCGCATTGGTCTTGGCGCTGCGATATCCTGATAGAAGTTGAAACGGTTCGCTGGTGTCCAAAAGACGGTGGGTAGCCGCCATGATATCAATGGTCCGAAGGTCAATATCTTTGATCTCATTGCGCCGCCAGTCACGCATGATCATGCTTATCTCATCAACAGCTTCTTTGAAATACTCGCCGTCAATCCAGTAAACAGCTTTACAATCTTCACCGCTACGCCGCGAGTAAATGTTGATAAAGCGGCAATCACCTGCGCCTTTAACATAGCCGGCTGCGCGTGAATATACCGGCGCAGCAACGAGCGCGGTCGCGGCGAACGCTCCGAGCAAACCACGCCGGGTTATCATTGTATTAGATATTTCAACCATCACGCGTTGTCTTTTCTCATCTGCGCCCATTGGCATAGGTACAGATCACTTGTATCTCCCCAGACAAGGAGGGTTATGGCATAAAAAGTCCGTTCAACCAAGTCAAAAATAAACCCCAAAAGCTTTGAGGGTTGATTTGCGCACTTTCCTGCTTGTTTGAGTGTTTTCACCGGTCTTGAAACACTTAAACAATGATAGCAAGATAGGTTCACTATCTTGAATGTGATTGGACAAATGAGTTAGTCTTTAGCATAGATTAGATGTCATTCAATTGACCGTTAGGGCGTTAAATCATGATCCACTATTTGATCGGCAAATCAACTTGTTACTCTGCACGTTTCTTATTGTTTTTAGGTGCTGCGTTTTTCATGTTTTCAACTCTGTTCTCGACAGTGGTCGCAGCAGAAAATATTGGTTTTCGGCTTGCTCTTGCCAAAACCCTTGAAAGCCGCGAAACAGCACTTTCCTTTTACCAAAATCGTAATTTTATACCAATATGGGTCAACTCAAGCCCCTCAGCTCAGGCGCGGCGAAACGCTCTTATTCAAGCGCTTAAGACTGCTGATACGCATGGGCTTCCGAAATATAGATATGGTCTTAATAGATTGCTGGCGCTTAGTCGCACTGCAAAATCACAACATGATTTGGGTATCCTAGAGGGTCAGATGACGCTCTCCTTTCTGCGATATTCTGCTGACGTTCACACCGGCTTGGTGGTTCCTAAAAAAGTCGATGCGAATATTTTTCGCAAGGTCAATTATCTTGATGACGGGGCTTATTTGAAACCGCTTTTATCTACAGGTGCTGAACAGTTTTTTGCGCTTTTGCCCCCCCAAACCGACAATTACCGCAATCTGCTCGCGGCACGTCAGGATTTTCTTGCTACGCTTAAAGCAGGTGGATGGGGCCCAAAGCTGATCGAAGAACAATTGCGCCCGGGTGAACGTGGTCCGGCGGTCGTGGCCTTGAGAAACCGTTTGATAGAGCAGGGGTATATGACAAACACCCTCTCTGACCGGTATGGTAAAATTCTACGCAGCGCAGTGCAGAGATTTCAAAAAGATCACGGTCTCTCCCCCGATGGCGTGGCAGGACCAATGACATTGGCAGAATTGAACGTTTCTGTAAAAGATCGTTTGAAGGCCATCAGCGTGGCGATGGAACGTGAACGATGGAGCAATGGTGAAAACTGGCTCGATCTACCAAAGAGCGCACGACAAATTCAGGTAAACCTCACTGATTTTTCGGCCAAAATTTTAGACGATGGTGTTGTGGTTTTTGAAACGCGCTCTGTAATTGGGGCCAATGATGAAAAACGCCGAAGCCCTGAGTTTTCGGACCGGATGGAACATATGGTTGTCAATCCGACATGGAATGTACCGCGTTCGATCACGGTAGGGGAATATTTGCCCGAACTGCAGTTGGATCCATTTGCGTTAAGCGAGCTAACGCTAATCAGCCCGGAAGGTGAAGAAGTAGATCGTTTTGACGTTAACTTTAACGACTATACTCCGGAAGATTTCCCATACGATTTGAAGCAGAAACCATCGCACAGCAATGCTCTCGGGCTGGTCAAATTTATGTTTCCCAACCCGTATAATATTTATTTGCATGACACACCGCAAAAAGCGCTTTTTTCTAGGGATGAACGGGCTTTTTCCCATGGCTGTATCCGTTTGCATCAACCTTTTGATTTTGCCTATGCGCTCTTGGCGCGGCAAACCAATACGCCGAAAAAAAGGTTCCAGACCGCATTGGATCTTGGCAAAGAGAATATAATATTCTTGCGGCAGCCGGTTCCGGTTCATATCATTTATCGTACAGCGGTAACCACCCCTAACGGACGGATCGGTTTTCGGCGCGATATATACGGGCGTGATGCCCAGATATTTGCCGCTTTGCAAAAAGCAGGGGTGGTCATAACCTCAAATCAAGGGTAATCCATAGCCCAATATGGGAATGGTGATGGACTATCAGGTTAAACAGATTGGTAATGCTATTGGCGCTGAAGTTTTTGGCGATGGCGATATCATTGTCTCTGGCGTTGCCGAACCCTCTCAAGCCAAAGCTAACGACATTGCGTTGGCGATGGATGCAAAATACGCCGCTGATTTGCCCAAAGGACAAGCGCAAGTTGCCATGCTTTGGCCCGGTGCTGATTGGCAGGCGATGGGGCTTCGCGCAGCGATAGTTGCCCCACGGCCGCGCTTTTCCTTGTCGGGGCTATCAGCAATGATGGATCCGGGGCAATCCGCGCCTAACGGCATTCATCCAACGGTCGTGATCGAAAACAGCGCCACTTTGGGCCAAGATGTGTCAATTGGACCTTTCTGTTATATCGGGAAAGGGGCTGCTATCGGCGATAATGCCCAAATAAGTGCGCAGTGCTACATCGGAAGCGGCGCAAAATTAGGCCGGGACGCCCAATTAAGGGAAGCTGTAAAAATCGGTGCGCGGGTCACCATCGGTGATCGGTTTATTGCCCAACCCGGAGTGGTGGTAGGCGGAGATGGATTTTCTTTTGTCACGCCAGAAGTATCTGCAGTTGAGCATGTGCGTGACAGTCTTGGTGAAGAGCGCGGTGATCTCAGCGCTCAAAGCTGGTCTCGCATTCATTCTTTGGGCAGTGTCAGTATCGGCGATGATGTGGAACTCGGTGCCAATAGCTGCGTTGACAGTGGCACAGTACGCGATACGGTGATCGGCAATGGGGTCAAATGCGACAACCTCTCTCAGATCGGGCATAATGTGCAGATCGGCAATGATTGCCTTATTTGTGCGCAGGTTGGTATTGCCGGCTCGGCTCGCATCGGCAATCATGTTGTTTTAGGGGGGCAAACAGGTATTAGCGATAATGTTTTTGTCGGTGATTACGTAATCACAGGTGGTGCGACAAAAGTACTGTCCAATGTTCCGGCTGGCCGTGTTATGCTTGGATATCCGGCCATGAAGATGGATCAACATATAGAAACCTACAAAGCTTTACGCCGTCTTCCGAGATTATTTCGCGAAGTGGCAAAGTTGCAAAAAGCAGTTTTCAAGCCAACAGGAAAAAACTAATTTCAGCCTTGCAAGTCGATAAGGGAAGAAGTGCAATGAGCGTTCAAAACAAAGTAATTGATATTATTGCAGAGCAAGCGGTGCTCGACCCTGCGGACATAACGCTGGACAGTTCCTTGGAAAGTCTGGGAATTGACAGCTTAGGGTTGGTGGAAAGCATTTTTGCAATTGAGGAAGCCTTTGATATTCAGGTGCCCTTCAATGCGAATAACCCCAGTGAGAGTGATTTTGATATCTCAAGTGTTGATAGTATCATCACCGGTATCAGCGCATTGGTGGCCGAGCAATCGTGAAGCGGGTCGTCATCACCGGGGCAGGCACCATAAATGCTCTTGGCCAGAACGTAGCGCAGACCGAAGAAGCGATGCGCGAAGGGCGTTGCGGTATCGGGCCTCTGGACTTTCGTGATGTAGACCGGCTGGCGATCAAAATTGGTGGTCAGGTGCGTGACTTTCAGGCAGAGCAGGCCTTTAACCGCCAACAAATGACGCTGTACGACCGTTTTACACAGTTTGCGCTTCTGGCCACCAAAGAAGCATTGGGGCAGGCGGGTTTAAACTATGCTGGTGAGCTTGCTGCAAAATCCGGCGTTGTCCTGGGCACTGCAGGCGGGGGTGTCAGCACGTGGGATGATAATTACCGGGCGGTCTATGAAGAAGGCAAAAACCGCGTACATCCCTTTGTTGTGCCCAAATTGATGAACAATGCGGCGGCCAGTCATATTTCTATTGAATACAACCTGAAAGGCCCCAGCTTCACTGTGTCCACAGCCTGCGCAAGCTCAAACCATGCGATGGCACAGGCGTTTCAAATGGTGCGCTCGGGCATGGCGCCAACCATGCTTGCAGGGGGCTCGGAGTCTATGCTGTGCTTTGGTGGTGTTAAAGCTTGGGAAGGGCTTCGGGTGATGAGCCATGATGCCTGCCGGCCGTTTTCGGCCAACCGTAACGGAATGGTGCAGGGCGAGGGCGCAGCGGTCTTTGTGTTTGAAGAGCTAGAGCACGCCAAGGCGCGCGGCGCGGACATACAGGCCGAGGTGGCCGGTTTTGCGATGTCGTCCGATGCCTCTGATATTGTGATGCCTTCAAAACAAGGGGCAGGGCGCGCCATTTCCGGCGCACTAAGTGATGCGCGGCTTGCGCCCGAGGATGTGACCTATATCAACGCCCATGGCACAGGCACCGCCGCAAATGATAAAACCGAATGCGCAGCCGTGGCGGGCGTGTTTGGACGCCATGCCGACCAGTTGATGATCAGTTCAACCAAATCCATGCATGGTCATCTTATCGGCGGAACTGGCGCAGTTGAATTGCTAGCTTGTATCATGGCAGTGCGGGACGGGGTAATAGCCCCCACCATCGGCTATGAAGAACCTGATCCGGAATGTGCGCTTGATGTGGTGCCTAATCAAGCCCGCGAAATGAATGTCGAAGCGACCCTCAGTAATGCTTTTGCCTTTGGCGGGCTAAACGCTGTTTTGGCGCTGCGCAAATTTAACGGCTAGCAGGGCTGCATAAAAATCATTTATATTGTGGGCTTTCTTTGGGTTTGCTTTGGGCCATGCACATACTGGCGTATAGCCCGTTTTCCGAAATCAAATGGGCATGCGTGCCCGCTTCGATCACCCGTCCGCTGTCGAGCACATAAATATGGTCTGCATCCTGAATGCCCGACAGTTTATGAGCCACCACAATGGTGGTTTTGCCGTGCTGCAATTCTTGAAAGGCCAAATTAACGCTTTCCTCGGTGATCGCATCCAGCGCCGAGGTGGCCTCATCCAGCAATAAAACGGGGGCTGGTTTTAAAAACGCTCTGGCGATGGCAATCCGCTGTTTTTGGCCGCCAGACAGCAAATTTCCCTTTGGCCCCACCGAAGCATCCCCGCGCGATAGCATTAAATCATCAATGCGCGCCAGTTGCGCGGCTTTCAGAACCGCATCATCGCTGGCGTCAGGATCGGCATAGCGAATGTTATCTTTGATGCTTTTGTCAAAAATAACCACATCCTGCGCAACGATAGAAAACTTGTCACGAACAGAGCGAAGAGTGAAATCCTTGATATCATCGCCATTGAAAAGAACTTTTCCCGACGAAAGCTCATAAAGCCGTGTGATAAGGCTTAGAACTGTTGTTTTTCCTGATCCTGTGGCGCCAACAATGGCGGTTTTTTGCCCCGCTTTGAAGGTTAGATTTAAATCGTTGAAGAGCGCGTCAGTAGCGGTATAGCCAAAGTGCCCGCCAGCGATTTCAATCTCGATATCTTTGGCGTCAAAGACTTTGGCATCGTCGCGGTCGCTAACCTCCATTTCGGTCAGCATTAAGCTGCGGATACTGTCAAGCAAGATCAGGCTGGCTTGCAGTTTGGCGAAAAATTGCGCCAATAACCTGGCCGGATCAAAAATAATCACCAGTCCAAGCAAAAAGGAAATAATCGACGCGCCATCAATATCAAACTGGTCCGACAGCGCCATATAACCGCCGCCGCCCACCACCAGCATATAGACAACGGCCGAAGACAGATCGATGGATGGCAGCATTAGGGCTTCGCTTTGCTGGAGTTTAACAAATAGCGATTTTATCCCCGACGATGCCTCTACCATACGGTTGATTTCCGGCTTTTCCTGACGTGCCATTTTGATCGTCCGCATGCCGCCGGCCATTTCGTCGATATTGCTCATATAGCGGCCAAGCACGGATTCGAAATTACGCCGGATAACCTTAATGCGGGCAGAAACGAAATGCATCATTAGGAAAATAACCGGCAATGCCACCAAGGCCGAGCAGAAGAGCAGGGGTGATTTATAAATCAAATAGCCCGATACAATCACGATAATCACGAAATCCCGCAGGGCATTCACCGTGGCCTGTCCCACAAAGAGCCCAAGATCCTGAACCTGATTGACCAGGCGCAGGATAAGGTCTGTGGAATGCGTGCTGTCAAAAAATTTCTGGTCGAAATAGAGCACGCGGGTGATTAAATCAGAACGCATTTGAAAAATGGCTTCGCCCGCTAGCCGGGCCGAGAGGCTGGGAATGAAATAGGATGTCGCAGCCCGCACAGCAAAGATGCCAAAGATTAACGCGCAAACCTCAAACAGATCGCGCAGATTACCTTGGGTGAAAATCACCCTTAGGCCGGTTTCAGTGATGGCCAGAAATTGTTGAAGAACAAACCCTTGAAGCACAATCATCAAGAAAATAATAAATAGCCAACCGGTTTTTTGCTTTAGATAATCACTCCAGAACCAGCGCATATTGGCAATGTCTTTCGGCGTGAACATTTTTGTACGCATAGTCTTGATATGCCTGCATCAGGGTCGCTTAGAATTTGTTCCTATCGTGCTTTCAGATAATTTTCAATCAAGCAAAGCTTGAACATTGATTTCCTGCGAATCTAAGCCAATGATGAACTCATTGAGGGGTTAATTACTTTAGCTTTGATTAAAATCTGTGATTCACAATAGCTTGTGTGGACCATGGAAATTACAAAAGCGAGCGAAATGGGATCAGATATCCTGCTTTGAAGCAGCGCATAGGTGACTCGATTGTGCAAGCGCTTTGTTGCTACCCAAGATACAATGATGTTCGTATCCAGGTTTTATTTTTGATTTTTTTGAAAGGTGCTTTTATTTTTAGATGAAAATTATTTGTTTTGTAAAAAAATCGGTTCACTTCACTCCCTTAACACAATGAAAATATTTATCAAATATACTTTACCCTTTGTTGCATTACATTGCTTTTCTATTGCCTCACTTTTGACAAAAATATTCTAAAGTATGTAAAATAATATCCTTAAGGGTTGATTGAGCGACGTGCTCACGGGGGCGGGCATTTTTAAAAAAAGCTTTGCTTAAATTCTATCCAAATATTTTTTGGATATTTTTGGAAATTATGCAGTTTGTAATTGGGTGTTGCGAAATAGTGTAAACACGCGATTTAAAGATTTGGTTGGGACAAAAATTAATGTCAGAACAACACTTTGACCGAAGTACATCATGGGACGAAATTGGAGCAACGGCAGTTCCTGTTGTTTTAAATTCTACCTTTCCTTTGCCTACAAATGAGGGCTTGCCTTCGCAAGGCTATCTTTGTGGTTTTTCAGCAGAGAGTATGATAGCTACAAAATTTGGTTTAACCTCGGTTTCTCAATTGTCCACCGGAACGCCTATTTTAACTCGTGACCATGGATATCAACCTTTGGCTGGCTTACTGCGATGCCCTGATCACCCAGCAAATTTGGATTTTCAAACTGTTTTAATTCGGAAAGGTGCTTTGGGCTGTGACCTTCCAACAAGTGATATATTTATGCCTGACGAGCAACTTTTGCTGGTCTTGGATACGCCCCCTGAAACTGGTTTTCACGAATATTTGGTTCGCGCCAGAGATTTAATTCAAGATCGGGCGGGCGTTCGCTATCAAATGAGCCAAGGCTCGATATATGCTGTTTTGTTCGAAAACCACGAGATTATTGCGGCAAATGGAATTTGGACCTCATCAAGCTTTCGGCCCCCTGATACTTATAGTTCTATTTCAACATCAGCGCAAAAAACGCTTTTGGCAGTGGATGAGCCAAAGCCAGTTGCCATCAGCCGACCGATTATGGCCGCAAACAATGCGGCACAAAGGTTTTCCCGGACCAACCGTGCACTTGGTATTTACGGATCAAATTAAGTGCTTTGTCGGTTAAATAGATCATAGCATTCCTTGTGAATTTAATTAGGTTTTTAAATGCTTAATAGCGCCAATTCTTCACTTTGTAACGGACCGCCATTCCTTCCAGTCTTCGGGTGTATCCAAGTCGGTTGTCGCATTAAGATGGGGTAGTTTGATAAGCTGGCGCAAATGCAGGTTGGCTTGAATAACCGCCTGCGCTCCACGATCTCCGGATAAGATTTGAAGATCGTGAAAGGTTGACTTTGGAAATATAACCGGATGTCCGGGCTTATCCTGTGCTGTGCAGGCCTGAATAATGGAATTAGGCGCGTTTAAAAAAGCCTTTATGACAGTAGCCAAATCATTTTGCGTGATCTCAGGCATATCTGCGGGCACAATCATCACCCCATCTAGATCAAGTGATGCAAGTCGTGAAATCCCTGCAGCTATTGATCGACCCATGCCCAAATGCGCCTCGGGAACTGATATAATCTTTAGATCGAGATCAAGCAAATAACTCGCCCTTGGATGGGCAACATCGGGCAATGTTATAGCAACCAACGACCCGGTTTCGCAGGCAGAATGTGCAATACGCTTAATTTGCTCAACCCCATCAATTTTTTGAGTCAGCTTGTCTTCGCCGCGCATCCGGGACGACTTGCCCGCTGCCAAAATTAAAATCCCAATTTCAACCATAGCTAAAACTACAGGCATCGGCGCGTTTGGCAAAACACTTTTTTCAAAAGTTTACTCTGCGCTGTGTAAAGTGTTCCAATAAAACCAAGCTCTAGCTCAGGTCTTTAGCAAAGGGCTCTCAAGCAAGTGTGCGGCGCACATCTGGCCAAGAATTTCAATCTCGGCCGTTAGATCGGGCTTTGCCCGCTCAGCAGGAATAAGCGCCAGCGCAATTGATTTATCCTCATAATGCGAATAGCCACCCGACGTGCAAAACCCAACTACAACCCCGTCGATCCAAACCGGCTCATAGGCGACAACATCTGCATCATTTGCCACCACCTCAAAGGCCACAAGACGCCGCGCAGCGCCATTTTCTCTTTCGGTCAAAGCAGCCTCTTTTCCAATAAAATCAATGGGTTTTGACCATGATATAAAGCGATCTAGACCGGTTTCCGCCGGGGTGTAGTCGGGGGAGTATTCAGACAGCCATGACCCAAAGAACCGGTCCAACCGAAGGCTCATCATGGCCCGCATGCCAAAGGGTTTAAGCCCAAAGGCTTGCCCCTTGTTCCAAAGGCTGTGCCAAAGTTGTCGCTGTTCACTGCTCTGACAGTAAATCTCATAGCCAAGATCCCCAGTATAGCTGACGCGTTGCACCAAACAGGGGATCATTCCAATGATAACTTCACGAACATCCATAAAATTGATATCTGTTATATCAGCGTGCGCTACGGCTTGCAAAAGTTGCGTCGCTTTGGGGCCTGCAATCTGAAACCCTGTGCGCTCATCTGAGATATTTTTTACATTAATACCTTCATCTAAATTACTGATAAACCAACGCATATGGTAGTTTTGACTGCCATAACTTGCGATCAGATAAAACTCGTTTTCAGTCAGGCAAGAAACGGTAAAATCGCCTATAAGTCGCCCTTTGGGTGACAGCATCGGCGTTAAGCTCATTCTTCCCGGTTTTGGGATCCGGCCTGCCATAATACGATCAAGCCAGCTTCGCGCCCCGTCTCCGGTGACATTGTATTTACCAAAATTATGGGTTTCATTGATCCCGGCGGTATCGCGCACGGCCCGAACCTCGCGCCGGGTGGCTTCAAAGGCGTTTGAGCGGCGAAAAGAGGGTGTTTCAAAGCGCGGCTCGCCTGCTGCGGCAAAATAATTCACAACTTCAAGCCCGTATTGCGCGCCCCAGACAGCGCCCATCGCATCAAAGATGTCGTACATCGGTGTGGTCCGCAGCGGCCGCGCCGCAGGCAGTTCTTCGTTCGGATAGCTCACGGAAAACCGTTTTTGATAATTTTCGATAACTTTGGGAAGCGTATAGCCGGGGCTGATCCAATCGCCAAAACGCGCAACATCCATGGCCATGGTATTGCGCTCTGGCTCTCCTTCGATCATCCATTGGGCCAACATAAGCCCCACGCCGCCGCCCTGACTAAAGCCCGCCATGACCCCGCAAGCGGCCCAGTAATTGCGCACCCCGGGCACCGGTCCAACCAGGGGATTTCCATCCGGGGCAAAGGTGAAAGGTCCGTGAATAACCGATTTTACACCTGCACTTTGCAACACCGGAAAGCGGCGATAGGCAAACTCGATACTGTCGTTAATCTTTTCAAAGTCATCTGGCAAAAGCTCATGGCCAAAATTCCAAGGCGTTCCATCGACGGCCCAGGGTTTGCAGGCTTGCTCATAAAACCCGATGCACAATCCGCGCCCTTCCTGACGCAAATAGCTTTCGCCCGCAGGGTCCATAACATGCGGATGTTCTTGATCGCGCTCATAAATCTGCGGCACATCGTCGGTGACAATATATTGATGCTCCATCGGGTGCAGCGGAAAATATAGCCCGGCCATCGCCCCGACTTCACGCGCCCAAAGCCCTGCGGCATTGACCACATGCTCTGCATGAATGCAGGCCTTATCAGTGGTTATATCCCAACTGCCATCGGTGCGCTGCTTGGTGGCGGTCACTTTGGTGTGGGTGATGATATCTGCACCGCCCATACGGGCTGCTTTGGCATAGGCATGGGTGGTGCCCGAGGGATCAAGATGACCGTCAAGCGGATCGTAAAGGGCCCCGATAATACCGTCGGTATTGGTGATGGGGGCAATGTCGCGTATTTGCTCGGGGCCGACAATTTCGGTCTCCAACCCCATATAGCGATGTTTCGCCCGCTCGGCCAAAAGCATATCGAACCGGTCCTGGTTATCGGCAAGTGTAATGCCGCCCACATGGTGCAACCCGCAGGACATGCCGGTAATGGCTTCCAGTTCTTTATAAAGCTTTATGGTATAGCCTTGAAGAGCGGCCATGTTGGTATCGCCGTTTAGCGTATGAAATCCGCCCGCCGCATGCCATGTTGACCCCGAGGTTAAATCCGAGCGCTCGATCAACATCACATCGGACCAGCCCAGTTTAGTCAGATGGTACAAAACACTGCAACCGACAACGCCGCCGCCAATCACTGCAACTCGGGTGGTGGTTTTCATCACAGCCTCGCTTTCCTTGTCTTTCAACTTCTGTAACCCCCACCTTTTCGCAAGCCACAGACCGACATCCTCTGTCGGAAAAGATCATTTTTGCTGACAGAATGGTAAATAACCTAAAAGTCATCATATTTTTAAAGAATTTTATGGCTTAAAACCGATTTAGATTATATTTTTATCCAAGCTTTTACTTTTCTTTTGCCCAAATACTCAAATTGGGTTCTCTAATTCAACGCGCATTATTTTTCTGCAAAATATCCACCACCACCAGGCGTGTGCATGATAAACACATCGCCCTCGCGCATCTGTGCAGCGTCATTGCCCTGCAGCTTTTCCAACGCCCCATCGTGCCGCGCGATCATGTTTTCTCCGCATTTTCCTGCGCCGCCGCCCATGGATCCGGCGGGCTCAGTAACGCGGTGAGATGATAAAACAGTCACTGTCATCGGTTCCAAGAAGGCGAGCTTACGGGTGATGCCATCGCCGCCCCTCCACGCCCCTTGGCCGCCCGATCTGCGGCGAATAGAAAATTCATCAACCCGTACTGGAAAGCGGCTTTCTAGCACTTCGGGATCTGTCATTCGGGTGTTGGTCATGTGGCTGTGCACAGCGCTGGCGCCGCAAAAATCTGGCCCGGCGCCGGTGCCGCCGCCAATGGTTTCATAGTTTTGATAGTGTTCATTGCCATAGACAAAGTTATTCATTGTGCCCTGTGAGCCGGCAATCACGCCCAAAGCGCCGAAGAGTGTGTCCGCGATCGCTTGGCTTACTTCGGTGTTGCCGGATATCACGGGAGCGGGATAGCGGGGGTTGATCATCGAGCCGTCTGGTATGCGAATATCAAGCGGCTTTAGACAGCCTTCATTCATTGGAATATCGGCGCCAACAAGGGTGCGAAAGACATATAAAACCACCGCGCGGCAAATCGAGCGCGGAGCATTGTAATTCTGCCGGTCCTGCGGCGACGTACCAGTGAAATCAATCACCGCCTTGCGCGCAGATTTATCCACATTGATTTCAACGGCAATCTCGGCGCCGCTGTCCAAAGGATAGCGAAATGAGCAATCTTTAAGCACATCAAGCACCCGGCGCACGCTTTCCTCGGCATTGTCCTGTACATGCCCCATATAGGCATGCACCACATCCAGTCCAAAATGACCCACGGTTTTACGCAGCGCTTCTGCGCCGGTGGCATTGGCGGCAATTTGCGCGCCCAGATCGGCCATATTTTGGTCTATATTACGACAAGGATACCGCGCTGAGGCCAATAGGTCGCGGGTTTTACTTTCTTGAAACACTCCTTTGCTCACCAATAAAAAATTATCAATCAGCACGCCTTCTTCTTCAATATGGCGGCTGTCGGGCGGCGCAGAGCCGGGGGTTTTACCGCCGATATCCGCATGATGCCCGCGCGAGGCAACCAGAAAAATAATATCCGTTTCGCTGTCATCAAAAACCGGGGTGATGACTGTGACATCCGGCAAATGGGTGCCGCCATTGAACGGATTGTTCATCATGAATACATCCCCGGGCCGGATTTTTCCTTCATTTTGGTGCAAAATACGACGCACGCTTTCACTCATCGAGCCAAGATGCACAGGCACATGTGGCGCATTGGCCACGAGATCCCCCTCAGGGCCAAAAATTGCGCAGGAAAAGTCGAGCCGCTCTTTGATGTTTACCGAATAGGCCGTGTTGGCCAATGTGGCCCCCATTTGCTCGGCAATAGACATGAAAAGATTGTTAAACACCTCAAGCATGACAGGATCAACCGAAGTTCCAATAGCTTCGGCCCGCTTTATCGGCTCGATGCGTTTTAGCACCAAATTTCCGCCGTCCACAGTTTCTGCCTGCCAGCCCCGATCAATCACATTGGTGCCGGTATCTTCAAAGATCACCGCCGGCCCCATGAGTTTTTGCCCTTTTTGCAAGCTGGCGCGGTCAATGAGCGCAACAGGTCGGCGCGCACCATTTTCATAGAGCTCCATGGCTTTATCAGCGGCGGCTTTGGGACTGCTTTCCACCGAAGCTGAAGCTGACTCTCCCGTGGCCCCGATTGCTTCCGAACTTAAGAGATCAATAATAAGTTGTTGATATATAGGGACAAAGCCAAACCGTTTGAGATGGGCAGCGTCAAACTCGGACCGCATCTGTGGCTCAGAGCCGAACGCCACCTCTAAGGTTTGCTGCGAGCCTGCGGTGCGAATATGGGCAATGTGCGACAGCGTGATTTGATCGGGCATAATGCCCTGATCAAGCACTTCTTGCCGGGTTATGGCCTCGAGCTCGATAAAAATTTCTTCAGCTTGGGCCGTTTGAGAAATATCTTCTGCAAATTGATGCTCGCGCATTGATCTTATATCGGCCAGACCCATGCCAAAGGCCGACAGCACCCCGGCATAGGGGTGAATAAAGATACTTTTTATCCCAAGAACATCGGCCACTTGGCAGGCATGCTGCCCGCCTGCGCCGCCAAAACAGTTCAACGTATATTGCGTGACATCATAGCCGCGTTGAACCGAAATCTTTTTAATCGCATTGGCCATGTTTTCGACCGCAATGCGCAAAAAGCCTTCGGCCAGATCTTCGGCCGATTTTTGCGCCTGACCGGTTTCTACGGCAATTTTTTTGGACAATTGCTCAAACAGATCGCGCACGACTTTTGGGTCGAGCGGTTGATCGGCATTCGGGCCAAAGACATGTGGAAATTGATCCGGTTGCAATTTGCCCAAAAGCACATTGCAATCCGTCACTGTCAGCGGGCCGCCGCGGCGGTAACAGGCGGGGCCGGGGTTTGCCCCGGCGCTATGCGGTCCGACCTGCATACGGCCATTTGCAAAGCTCAAAATAGATCCGCCGCCCGCGGCCACGGTGTGAATGCTCATCATCGGGGCCCGCATCCGCACACCTGCCACTTCGGTTTCAAAGGACCGCTCATAGTCTCCGGCAAAATGGCATACATCTGTGGATGTGCCGCCCATATCAAACCCGATAAGCTTGTCAAAGCCAGCAGCCTGCGCACTTTTGACCATTCCCACAACGCCGCCCGCAGGGCCGGATAGGATGGCGTCTTTGCCTTGAAACAGCCCCGCATCGGTCAACCCGCCATTGGACTGCATGAACATCAAGGCGCCGCCGGACTTAAGCCCGTCGCCCAGCGCATCGCTGACCTGCTGAACATAGCGGCGCAGGATCGGGGAGAGATAGGCGTCGACAACTGTGGTGTCCCCACGCCCGACAAGTTTTATCAACGGGCTGATCTGGTGGCTGAGGGAGATCTGGGTAAAGCCTACTTGGCGAGCGATTTCTCCAATTTTTTGCTCATGATTGTGAAATCTGTAACTGTGCATCAAAGCTACGGCGACCGATCGAAAACCGCTGGCGTAGGCATTGCGGAGACTGTTTCGCACCGCGTCCTCATCCAGAGGGGTAATCACCTCACCCTGCGCTGTTACCCGCTCGGGGACTTCAACAGCACGTTCATATAACTGTTCCGGCAGCTTGATATTCAGATCAAACAGCTTTGGCCGGTTTTGATAGCCAATGCGCAATAAATCCCCAAGCCCCTGCGTGATCAGCAAGAGCGTTCGCTCTCCCTTGCGCTCAAGCAACGCATTGGTGGCCACGGTTGTGCCCATTTTAACCGCCGAAATCATATGCTTTGGGATCGGATCTCCGGGTGCCAGCTTTAATAGTTCTCGGATGCCTTGAACTGCGGCATCTTTATACTGCTCGGGGTTTTCCGATAAAAGCTTATGCGAGTGCAATGTGCCTTCGGGCGCGCGGCCTACAATATCGGTAAAGGTACCGCCACGGTCTACCCAGAATTGCCACATCAGTCAGGTCTCCTTTGATCGCAAAGATCTTTACCCTTGCGACCGTGATACGTGTCTATGCTTTACTGTCAATAGAACAGTGATGGCACCCCCAATGCGATGTCGGGGACAGCCAAAAAAAGAGCGAACTGCAAAGGTAATCTTTACCAACGGTTCAAATTGGACGAATCTTGAGTTCCGTGATCCGGTTGGCTTCGCGGCCTGTGACCTCAAAGCGAAAGCCGTGAAAGCTAAACACCTGACCAATGCTTGGGATCATCTGGGCTTCATGCATCACCAAACCGGCTATGGTATTGGCCTCTTCGTCGGGCAGGCTCCATTCGGTGGCGCGATTGAAATCCCGAATGGTCATTGTGCCTTCGACCAGAAAATGACCATCTTCTGATTTTGCGATCGGGTCTTCGTCGCTTTCATCAAATTCATCGGTAATTTCACCGACGATTTCCTCCAGAATATCTTCTAGAGTGATCAAACCCTCCAGGCTTCCATATTCATCAACCACCAATGCAAAATGTGTGTGTCGATGCAAAAACTGGCGCATTTGATCATCAAGTGCAGTGGTGTCGGGAACAAAATACGGCTCCATCGCCACTTCGCGGATATCAAATCCTTCAAGCGCCTGCAGCGGTTGGTTGGTTTCGCTCACGATGCGGTACATTGTGCGGGCCAAATCTTTGGCATGGATGACGCCGATAATGTTCTCGGGTTCGTTTTTATAGACCGGTAGCCGTGTATGGTTGCTTTCCAAACATTGGTTCAAAATGGCCATCGGCGTTTGATCAGCGTCAATCATTTCAATGCTGGATCGGTGCAGCATGATTTCCTCAACGGTGCGGTCAGACAAATCAAGCGCGCCTAAAATGCGGTCGCGGTCCTCTTTTTCCACGACGCCTTCGGAATGGCCCAGTTTAAGAGCGCCTGCGATTTCATCGCGCACGGCATGAATTTGCTGATTTGCGTCGGTTTTCACCCCGAATATCCGCAAAACCCCCCGCACCAGCA
>CBFHXE010000005.1:57385-79326 GCA_965659715.1 uncultured Paracoccaceae bacterium
AGACAATCGGTGCAAAAATAGCTGTAATTAATTGAATAGGGCGGCTGGCCCGCGCGGCGGCTGTTTCCGCATTGGTGATTGCATAGGATTTTGGCAGAACTTCTGCAAAAATCAAAATCAACAGCGTCATAACCAAAGTTGCAAGCGCAATGCCGGATTCGCCAAACAGCCGCGTGAACAGCGCGGTTGCCAGTGAGGTGGCTAAAATATTGACAAGATTATTGCCCAGCAGAACTGATCCGATCAGGCGTTCATTGTCTTCGGTGATATGCAGCGCGCGCTGCGCACCGCGCGAGCCTTTGTCTGCCAAAGATCGCAGCTTGGCCCGTGACGCCGCCGTGAGCGCCGTTTCGCTGCCAGAAAAAAAGCCTGAAAGCACCAGCAAGCCTAGGATCGCAACCACTGTGATCCAAAAAGCTGTGTCATTCATCAAAGATGTCGGTTCCATTTTCCTCAGTTCAGTATTAACAGTCCTGACTGTTATGGGGTTTCCGCGTCTGCGGATCAAGGGATCATCAGATGGAATATATCGATTTGGGCGCGCGCGATGAGCCAGTGTTGCTATTTCGCGGCAGCTATTCGAATGTCCATGCAACGCGCGCCATGTTGGATTGGGCCACTGCGCATAAAATCGTGGATGATCATCGTATTATGATGGGCGATTCTGTGGCTTACTGTGCGCAGCCAAACGAAACAGTTGATTTAATCCGTACATCTGGCGCGGCTATGGTGGCTGGAATCTGTGAAAAACAACTGGCCACTGACGCGCAAGACTGCGGCTGTGGATTTGAAGAGGGTAGTTTATGCGATCGGCTGTCTGCTGGCTGGTGCAGCTTTGCAAATGGGCAGTTGCGCGCCGATCTGCGCTGCTGGATGACGACTTTACCTGATATAATTACCTTTACCCATCAAGGATTGCTCGCAGCCGTTATTCACGGCGAGGTAAGTGATATTGCACGTTTTTTATGGCCCAATTCGCCCCAATCGGAATTTGAAACTGAAATCAAATTGCTTCGGCATTATGTGGGTGACGTCGATCTGGTGGTTGCAGGGCATTGCGGATTTGCATTTACCCGTCAAATTGGACCTGTGACCTGGATCAATGCGGGTGCCATTGGGATGCCTGGGCATTGCGGTGATCCGCGCACCCGATTTGCCGTTCTTGAAAACCAAAAACCACAGTTTCATCATCTTTCTTATGACCATTACGCGGCATCGCAGGCCATTAAGGACGCGGGTTTACATCAAGGCTATCACAAAAGTTTGGTTGACGGCTATTGGCCCTCGGAAGAGGTTTTACCGGCTGAGCTGCGCCGCGAGCTTGCCATAGGATGATTATTAAGCACCAGATCGCGTAGACGGGTTTCCAGAACATGGGTGTATATTTCAGTGGTAGAGATGTCACTGTGGCCAAGCAGGGTCTGTATGACGCGCAAATCCGCCCCGTTTGACAACAGATGCGTGGCAAAAGCATGGCGAATGGTATGCGGCGTCACTTTGTTGGGATCAATATTGGCGAGAACGGCCCATGCTTTGATCCGCAGATAAAACCAGTGCCGGGTAAAATGGCCCAATTTGCCCCGCGATGGGAATAAATAAACTGAAACTGTACGGCCCTGCTTTTTAGCCAGCGCGTCATTTAGATCGCGCAGCGCAAGCCATGCTGCCAAAGCCTTTTTTGCCGGAGGCGATAGCGGAACAAGTCGTTCTTTGTCGCCCTTTCCGCGGATTAAAAGCATCGAAGGATCGCCGCGAGCGCTGGAGATTGGTAGCGCCATCAACTCGCTCACCCGCATCCCTGTGGCGTAAAGAAGCTGCATTAAACAGCTGTCGCGGGCCCGCGCTTCATTGGTTTTTCCCGCCGTCTCAGCGGCGTTCAATAGCAGATCAACCTCGTCCATGCTAAGGGTTTTTGGCAAATGCTTGCTGCGGCCCGGACCCGAAATTTGCACTGTCGGGTTATCGTCCCGCCAGCTTTCTTCAACTGCAAATCGGTAAAACTGTTTCACCGCAGACAGGCGTCTGGCACGGGTTGCGCTGGCAAGACCTATTTGGTTTAGTTGCGTCAGATAGGCCTCGATCTGGGGCTGTTTGAGTCGCAAAAGCCTTTGGTTGTTATTTGCAGCCCAGTCGGAAAAATCTCTTAGATCACGGGCATAGGCGCTGATGGTATTTTTTGCCGCACCTGCCTCGGCTGACTTAGCGTCTAAAAAATCTGCAATACGCCGTCGGTCTTTATCCATCAATTCGCCAATAGCACAAGCGCAAGCGTCGCGCGTCGCGCGGTATCTTCTAATCCGATAAGCCTCAAACTGGACAAAGCCTCAAGTAGATCCTGAAGATCCCCTGATGCACCTTTTTCAAACTGTATCATAGCGTTCAAAATGACTTCACCCAATTTGCCTTGGCTCATCAACTGATTAACCGAATAAGGAACACGGGGAACATTAAAGGCATCCTGTATGGTTTTTTCAAATTCGCTTTTGGGGCTAAAAGTAGAAAAGTCGCCTGTGGCAATCGCAACCAAAAACGCGTCCTGCTCAGACATTGGAGAAATTACTTGTGCAGCGGTTTCATAGCTTGGTGATAAAAGTGCAATTTTTGCAGCCAGTTGAGCGGCACCGCCGCCTAGGTCTGCAGATAGAAGACGTGCTGAAAAAATTCGTGAAATTGGGGCAGCGAGCGGTGTTGCGCCCAATAGCTGCCAAGCCTCAGCAAGGTTCAAAGCAATCGCCGAAGCATTTTCACCAAGCAAAGCTTGATCTAGGTTTTGTATGACCGAAATACGGTCCCAAATACCGCCTGATGCAGCAGGCTCATTGTCTGTATAAATTCCCAAGAAGCGGTTATCACCCAAAGCCCCAAACTCAATAAGGCGCTCTGCCGCTTGTAATTGCGCTTTCCAACCATGTTCACCGGAAAGATCGCTGACCGCAAACGCGCGCGGCATAGACGCGGCGGCCAACGGTTCGCCAATTGCCTCATAAAGTCGAAATTCCAATGGCGTGGGCGCACTCGAGGGCGGCAATTGGATTGCCAGCGTGTCAAAAACTTCATCTTCCAGAAAAAGCTGTATCAAAGCAGTTTTGCGCGCCGAAAGCGTTCCCAAAGCCGAGGTCGTATCAAGCATCAAAGTTGCTGTGAGCCAATCCCCACGTCGCGCAAGACAGTAAATCCGTGCATCGTCATGAGGATAAGATGGCCCCAATTGTAAAACCTGATCACAGGCCGGCTGGAGCGTGTCGCTCAGCAGGCTTAGATCAAACAGTAGTGGAACCAAAGGCGCGGGCAGGGGGGCGGCACGCTCTACAAGTGCTAGCGCCGGATCTATCGCGCCATAGTCGATTAGTTTCTCTAGCCGTGCCGCAAAGAAGGTAAATTTACCTTCACTGTCGCTTGGGGCGTCGCCTTCTGCCAAAAGAACGCGCATGGTCAGGCTTTGGATGGCCGGGTTATGGCTAACGGGCAGGTTGCCCAACAAAGTGACAAGATCTTTTGTGCTGCTGTTGTGCCACATAGTCAGTGGAAAGCCGGTGACAGAGGGCGGCAGCAGCCCAACAGAGTCACTTTGGATTTCACTTAGGGTGCTGACTTCGATATCTGGCCGATTTACCGAGCTGGAAACAGGTGGTTCGATTGGTTTGGCTTGTTTTTGGCCGGGTTCGGATGCCGGTCCAAGGCGCTGTTCATCAAGCCAATCTATTGCCGACAGCGGAGTTTCAGCCGCCAAATAACCGGGTAGCAGCAAGGCAATGGCAAAAAACCTAGCTTTCATTCAGAATCACTGGCTCCTGCGTTAACGTGCGTATCGGATCAAAAGAAACCCCGAAGTAGGGCCCGATATAGGCATATATCACAAGGGCAATACAACATATAACGACAAAAATAGAAAACCATTTTAGAAAACGTCCCATTGATCACCCTTTGTCTTTTGGCACTCATCTGTTCGCTTTATATATGGCTTTTTGCCTAAGATCACGTCATTCAATAAGATCAATTGCAATTTAGCGGTAGATTGCCAATAAGAAGCGAATGACATTGGTTCTAAATAAAACAGTTGCGCTGATCGGTATGATGGGGGCGGGCAAAACAGCGGTAGGTAAAGCCATTGCCGCGCGTTTACACGCACCGTTTATCGATTCTGATAGTGAAATTGAACGTGCAGCCAATATGAGCATTGCCGAAATCTTTGAGCGTGACGGAGAAGCTTTTTTCAGAGAAAAAGAAAGCCAGATTATCAAGCGCCTGATTGAGGGGGAAAAATGTATTCTGTCCACTGGTGGCGGCGCTTTCTTGGCGGAGCATAATCGCCAATTGATCCATGAAAAAGGCGCCTCTGTTTGGCTTAATGCAGACCTAGACGTGCTTTGGGGGCGGGTCAAAAACAACCCAAGCCGTCCGCTTTTGCAAACGGAAAACCCGTTTCAAGCCCTGTCTAAACTATATTCAGAACGAAAACCCATCTATGCTCTGGCTGATTTGTCGATTGAATCCGGAGCTCAGATCAGTGTAGATGATATGGCCGATAAGGTGATATCAACCCTATTAAACCGCCCGGATATCCTAGAGAGGCAAGATGGTTGAAAACGTGCATGTTGGCTTGGGTGATCGCGCCTATGATATCATTATCGCCGAGCGGCTTATTGAGCAAAGCGGCAACTACATATCGACATTTCTCCAGCGTCCAAAAGTTGCTGTTGTCACAGATGAGAATGTGGCAAAACAGCACCTTAAACCGCTTGAGGCCGCATTAAATGCAGCGGGAATTCAGGTCAGTTCTCTGGTGCTTCCCGCTGGTGAGACGACAAAATCATGGGGCTATTTGACCCAAGCCGTCGAATGGCTACTGGATCAAAAAGTTGAGCGGCGTGATCTTGTGATTGCTTTGGGCGGTGGTGTCATTGGTGATTTGGTCGGATTTGCAGCGGCTATTTTAAGACGCGGGGTCCGCTTCGTGCAAATGCCCACGTCGTTGTTGGCGCAGGTCGACAGCTCGGTTGGAGGCAAAACCGGAATTAACACTCCGCATGGGAAAAACCTTGTGGGTGCGTTTCATCAACCGTGCTTGGTCTTGGCCGATATTTCTGTCCTAGACAGCCTTGCACCGCGCGATTTTCTGGCGGGATACGGCGAAGTTGTTAAATATGGTTTGCTTGGCAATGCAGATTTCTTTGATTGGCTGGAAGACAACGGGCCAAAGATGGCGTCAGGCGATCATAATGCCCGACTAAAGGCAATCAAAACCGCCTGTGAAATGAAAGCGGATATTGTTGTACGTGATGAAACCGAACAGGGTGATCGGGCGCTTTTGAACCTTGGGCATACGTTTTGCCATGCTCTTGAGGCCGCCACAGGATATTCAAACCGTTTGCTACATGGCGAAGGCGTGGCCATTGGGTGCGCCTTGGCTTTTGAGCTGTCATCGCGTTTTGGGCTTTGTGCACAAGAAGCGCCAAGCCGGGTACGGGCGCATTTGGCAGACATGGGTATGAAAACCGACCTTAATGATATTCCCGGTGATTTGCCTGATGCGGATGGTTTGCTAGACCTGATGCGACAGGACAAAAAAGTCGTTGATGGTCAGCTTAATTTTATTCTGGCCAAGGATATTGGAAAAGCCTTTGTCGCCCGTGATGTGGGGCAGGATGCGGTACGCACCCTGCTTATTGATGCCCTCGCGAACCGAGAGGCGCGCTAGAGCCTTTGTTCATTTAGTTTAGCTTAAAACGGGATCTCGTCATCTAGATCACGAGAAGGAAGGCTGCTGCTTTCTGCGGCAGGCTCGGGCGAAGAATATCCACTGTCATAGCCGCCGGGCGATCCGCCACCGCCGCCGGACTCGCTGCGGCCATCCAGCATTGTCAGTGTCGAGCCAAATCCTTGCAGCACAACTTCGGTTGAATAGCGGTCATTGCCGGACTGATCCTGCCATTTGCGGGTTTGCAACTGGCCCTCAAGATAGACCTTGGATCCTTTGCGTAGATATTGCTCGGCAACCCGAACCAGGCCCTCGTTAAAAATAGCAACTGAATGCCATTCAGTTTTTTCGCGGCGTTCACCTGTATTGCGATCTTTCCAGTTTTCAGAAGTTGCAATACGCAAATTGCAAACCTTCCCACCGTTAGGAAAATTGCGCACCTCAGGATCACGTCCCAGATTACCTATTAAAATGACTTTGTTTACCGAACCGGCCATTACATATCTCCTGTCGAATCCTTTGGTGAATGTTTACCTAGTTTAGACCACTCAATAAAGGTTAAGGAAAGCCTAATCCGCACGGATATAGCAAAATTGGGTTAAAAAGCGGATATGCCGGTGTGGCTAAAAAAATGGCCTAATACGTTGATTATTCAGCCGCAATCTTGATCACAGGCTCCATCTTGGACAAGATATCCGCCGCAAGGTGGCATTTGATCTCATGCCCTTCTTCAAGTCGCCGTGTCGGAGGCACTTCTGTGTCGCACAGATTATTCGCAACCTCGGATTTCCAACGGCAGCGGGTTTGAAACGGACACCCAGAGGGCGGGTTCATCGCCGAAGGGATGTCGCCCTCAAGCACAATGTGCTGTTTTTCAACGCTCGTATCCGCGATAGGCACAGCCGAAAGCAAGGCCTCTGTATAGGGATGATAGGGCGGTGAAAACACTTGATCCGTACTGCCCAGTTCGACCACATGGCCAAGGTACATCACCATGACACGGTCACTGAGATAGCGCACGATAGAGAGATCATGACTGATAAACAGAAGCGTGGTTTTTTCGCGGCGTTGAATTTCCATCAAAAGATCTGTGACCGCAGCCTGCACCGAAACATCCAATGCCGATACGGGTTCGTCTGCGACAACAATCCGTGCTCCGCCCGCAAAAGCGCGCGCGATCCCGACCCGTTGTTTTTGACCCCCAGATAATTGGCGCGGCATGCGTTCGGCAAAGGCGCGCGGAAGTTTTACCAGATCCAACAGCTCGAGCATCCGCTCAGAGCGGTCCTGATCTGAATTTCCAAATCTGAAAATTTCAAGCGCCCTGATAATTTGCCGGCCCACGGACATCGACGGGTTAAGCGTATCGAACGGATTTTGGAACACCATCTGGATGTCCGCAACAGTTTCCGTGTTTCGATCCTCAATTGAAGTGCTCTCGATGTTTTTGCCATCCAAAAGGATTGCACCTTCGGTTGCGGTCTCTAATCCCATAAGCACTTTTGCAAAGGTTGATTTTCCGCAGCCAGATTCGCCAACGATAGCCAAAGTTTCGCTTTCGCGGGCTTCAAAGCTTAGAGTTTCATTGGCTTTGACAACTTTTTTGTCGCCAGCCGAGCCAAACAAAGCGTTGGCCGCCACTTCATAATATTTCTTCAGGTTGTCAATTTTTAAAACGACCTTACCGGGTTCGGTTTTTTCCGATGTTATGCTGGCTTTGAGCGGCGCATTCCAATCAATCTCTGCAAATTTCAAACACCGGCTAAAGTGGCGATCATCACCCTCAATCACACCCATTGAGATATCGCTTTGATTGCAGCGACCCTCTTCAAAATAGTCACACCGGGGGCCAAAATTGCAGCCCATAGGACGTTCATGTGGCAGTGGAAAATTGCCCGGTATAGCCACCAGCGGACGGGCATTTTTATTAGCGCCGGGCAGGGGAATGGATCTAAAAAGCGCTTGGGTATAGGGGTGCTGCATTTTGTCGAAGACATCTTTGATGCTGCCAGTCTCAACCGCCTCGCCTGAATACATCACACAAATACGGTCGCAGGTCTCAAGCACCAATCCAAGATTATGGGAAATAAACAGCATTGATGTGCCATATTTTTTCCCCAGATCTTTGACCAGTTCAACAACAGCGGCCTCAACAGTGACATCAAGCGCAGTGGTTGGCTCGTCCAATATAAGCAAGGACGGCTTTGACATCAGCGCCATTGCAATCACGATGCGCTGTTGCTGCCCGCCGGATAATTGATGCGGAAAGGACTTAAGGATACGCTCTGGATCGGGCAGCTTAACATCGCCAACCACCTCAATGGCGCGTTGATAAGCTTCTTCTTCGGAAATGCCTTCGTGGATCATTGGCACTTCGATCAGCTGTTTGCCAATTTTCATTGCCGGGTTCAATGAAGCCATCGGCTCTTGGTAAATCATGGCAATTTCATTGCCGCGAATGCCGCGAAGTTCTTCATCGCTCATGGCGGAAAGGTCTTGGCCTTTGAACTTTATCTGCCCGCCCACAATGCGGCCGTTGACACCGAGATCCTGCATCACGCCCAAGGCAACCGTAGATTTGCCACAACCGGATTCGCCGACCAACCCAACAGCTTCACCAGGCTGCACATCAACAGAAAAATCCATCACTGCGGGAATTTCTCTCAGACGGGTAAAGAATGAAATTGAAAGCCTGTCGATTTCAAGGATCGGTCCGTCATATTTTGGCTTGGTCATTAGCTATTCCTTTTTTACGGGCCGCACATCAGTGTCTTACGTATGTTGGCCCTGCACGCTAGTGAGTGTTTTAGCGGTCCTTTCGGTCTAATCTTTCAGGCTTTCTTCACGCAATCCGTCCGCAAGAAGGTTCAATCCCAGAACCAAACTGAGCAGGGCAAAAGACGGCGCCAGCGCGGGATGCGGGTAGACGGACAGAAGTTTGCGGCCTTCGTTGATGGTCGCCCCCCAGTTGGGACTTTCCGGTTCAAGGCCAAGACCAAAAAATCCAAGCGTTCCAAGCAAAATGGTGGTGTAACCGATCCGCAAACAGAAATCGACGATCAAAGGACCGCGCGCATTGGGCAGAATTTCCCAAAGCATAATATACCAAGGGCCCTCGCCCCGGGTCTGGGCAGCAGCCACATAGTCGCGGGTTTTTATATCCATGGTCAAACCGCGCACAATCCTAAAGACGGTTGGCGAGTTTACAAAGACCACCGAGACAAACACCGTCAAAAGCCCGCCATCCACATCAAACAAATCAATCGCGTTGAACAGGGTGATTTTACTGCCGTCTTCATTGATCAAGGAAATATAAAGCATCAACAAGACGAATAATACGCCTGAGAGCACGATGTTTCGTGTCTTTGGAACAATATAGAGCCTAGAATTAACCAGAACAGCGCAAAAAATCAACGGAAAGGCAAACAGCACAGCCGCCATATACTGCGGCATTCCAGTGAGCCTTATTTCGGGCGTGACTAGCAGATAAAAGAGTAAGATCACCGGGAAAGCGAGGATCAAATTCGCTGTGAAGGACAGCGTTGTATCCAAGCGGCCCCCGTAATAGCCTGCCGGTAGCCCAAGCGTAATCCCTGCCATAAAGGCAAAAAGGGTGGCCAAGGGCGCAATCACGATCACCACGGTACTTCCGGCAATCATTCTGCTGAACACATCGCGGGCTAGGGTGTCGCCTCCTAGTAAATAATAGGCATACTCATTTTCTTCAGCGCCGCGCATCGGGGTGCCCGGCACTTTGTTTTTCATTCCGGATATTTGCGACAGCGGATCGTGTGTCACAATCCAATCCAGCGCGCCGGCGTAAAATCCTGCAAAGACCCAAAACATGACAATGGCAAAACCGATCATGCCAATGGTAGAATCAAAAAGCTTTCCATAAAGGCCGAGCCTGCGCTTGTAGAGGATCGATAAAGCAAACAAAACGACAAGCGATATCCATACAGGCATAAGCTGCATCAATATGCGGACGATGATTTCACCCCAAGATAAAAGTTCCATGCCGCTGCTCCCTTTATGTCACTTTTATACGCGGGTTGAGGTAGACATAGCCAATATCGGAAATAAGCTGTGTCACCAGTACGACAATCACCGAAACAACTGAAACGCCGAGCAGTAACTCGATATCATTATTACCGGCTGCCTGCACAAGAACCCATCCAAAACCTTTGTAGTTAAACAAGGTTTCTACAATCACAACACCATTTAAAAGCCATGGGAACTGCAGCATGATGACCGTAAAGGGCGCTATGAGTGCGTTTCTAAGGGCGTGTTTTGCAACAATATTGCGGAAACTAACGCCTTTCAGGCGGGCGGTTCGGATATACTGTGCTGTCATAACTTCTGCCATAGAGGCCCGCGTCATACGCGCAATATACCCCATGCCATAAAGCGCGATCGTAATCACCGGCAACAGGAAGTTTTCTATATTTGCATCTTCCATGGCTTTGGTCGCGGTGCCTTTAAACCACTTTAAGCCAAAGGCTGAGGAAGAAAATATGGCGATAAAGATGACGCCCGAAACATACTCGGGCGTGGCGGTGGTTGTGATTGCAAAAGTAGACAGCGTTCGGTCCGTGCGGGACCCTTCGCGCATGCCGGCGACAACGCCAACAATCAGCGCACTTGGAACCATCACAAGCATCACCCAGAACATGAGCTTTGCAGTGAGTGATAAACGTGTGGCAATGATGGAACTGACTTCATCTTTGAAAACCGTGGAATAGCCCCAATATCCTTGCAAAATTCCACAAAACCTAGGGACATCTTCCAATGCCATGGCAGGCAGCTGACAGCGCCGCCGGGTTTTGTCATCCGTTCCCTCAATGACATAGCCAGGCAATACACCAAGCCATTGGCCGTATTTAACCGGCAGCGGCTGAAGATACCCGCGGTTGGATAACATGGTTTGCACTGCAGCATCATCCATCCGAAAGTTACCTTCGGATTTCGCCAATTTTTCTAAATTCGGATAAAGGTTCGTCATAAAAAAGACGATGAAAGTTAGGCATAATGCAGTGAACAGCATGACCACTGTCCGCCTAAGTATGAATAGTCCCATTTTAGTCCCTGTACCGCTCAGGCAGTGCGTATGGCCACAGTATTAGCATTTTTTATCTAATCTGGCCACAGCGGGTTTGCCGCTGTGGCCATGTTAGGCTTTTAAGCTGTAAAGCCCCATTTGTAGATTTGCGGCAGATAGGCAATATGCATATCACAGACCAAACCTTCTTTATGGAACCGGTTCAAGCTTCTGAAGTAAGGTTGGATTGTCACACCTTCTTCAACGATCATTGCCTGACATTTGCCCGCAACCGCGCGCCGTGTGTCTGCATCAGCAAGAGAGTTTGCCTCTGCCAGAAGCGCGTCAAACTCAGGGTTGTTCCAACCAAATTCGTTCCAAGCTTCGCCAGAACGATAGGCCAGACCCCAAACTTGTGTCGCCAAAGGACGGTGGTTCCAGTTGGTTGAGCTGTAAGGATATTTCGCCCAATCATTCCAGAATGTTGAACCCGGCAGGATGGTACGCTTGACATTGAACCCAGCATCGCGAAGCTGCGCAGCAACCGCATCTGTGGTGTCTTTACGGTAGCCACCATCGATTGAGATCACTTCGTGCTCAAAGTCCATCATGCCCGCTTCTTCCATCAAAGCTTTCGCTTTAACTGGATCATAGGGCAAACGGCCAACACTTGGATCATATTCTGGGTGCATTGGTCCAGCATGATGGTTTTCAGCAGTGATACCGATATTGTTGAGACCCAATTCAAGGCAGACATTATTATCAACCGCCATCGCAAGGGCTTGGCGCACACGTTTATCTGCGTATTTAGGCTCTGTTTCTTGGTTGGCGCGGATAACAATTGTTGCACCTGAGGCAACAGTTGATTGGACCATGCCCAGCCCGGCCATAATGTCAATGAATTCACCATCAACATCCCAAATTGCGTCAACTTCATCGGCTTCTACAGCAGCAACCCATGAAGATGGATCTTGGCCGTAGTCGATGAATTCAAAGCGGTCCAAATATGCGCCTTTGCCTGCAGCATAGCCCCACCAGTCATGATCTTCATTACGAACGATCACGCCTTTAACGCCAACCTCAAGAGATTCTGGCTTATAAGGTCCTGTGCCAACGGCAGTACCGATCATATCGTCAGGATTATGACTGCTGTGCACAATAGCGGCTGGATAGTCGGCCATGCCTGCGATGATTGTAATATCAGGCGCAGAGGTGTTCAGTTGAACGGTGTGGCTATCTAGCACAACGATTGCGCCATCAGCAGCCTGACCTGAATCGGCATCAATCAGCGTTGCCATACGGCCAGCCATTGAGTTGCCTTCAACGGACTTATCACACCAACCGGCAATATTGCGCGCAACATCATCAGCTGTGAAATCATCACCGTTGTTCCATTTAACGCCTTTGCGAACGTTCAAAGTGTATTGTGTGGCGTCTGCGTTGGCGCTCCAGCTTTCAAGCAGCATCGGGTTAAAACTACCATCGTTGTTGTATTCAACGAGATACTCGAGCCAGCCTGCCGTGTAGGTGGCAATCTGTGTCCAGTCATAAGTTCTTGGGTCTTTGAGCGCCCGAACTTCCATTTGGAAACGAATTGTTCCACCTTGCTGCATGTGCCCGCCGGCCAATGCAGGTGTGGCCAGTCCGCCAAGAGCATAGGCGGCAGAAGCTGATAGACCCAAAGCCGTTGTGCGAGATAAAAATTCCCGGCGGTCAAGCTGACCTGACTTAAGTTCTGTGGCATACATTTCCGCTGCCGGGTGAATGTAGCTCTCGCTACGGGTGTTATGCGTCATAGTTTTTTCTCCCTGTGACAATTCCGAAGGCACCTTAACTATTTAGCTGGACAGTATTAATGGCCCGGCCAAACACCTTTTACGCCTCCTCTGTGATCATACGGCATTAATTTTTGCACTACGTCAATAACGTTGATCGGCATTTTTTGGTTCAGGAGCGACATTATGCAATTCTAATTACGACATAGTTTTAAAATTTTATATAAAGATGGCATTGCGAAACATGCTTATTTTTTTAGGAGACATAAGCGAAAAATATATCGGCCTTGTTAAATAAAAAAAATGACTGGGGTCAGTAATTCAAAATTTGATTTCGGCGATCAATCACATTGATAATCACTAAACAATATTCCCAAGGTGCCTATCTGCCCGAAAAAACACCTGTATTGGGTTTAGAAACCAAGTCCAAAAGAGCTGTCATTTACTAAAAAACCTACGGTATGGAATTTGTAGCATCAAACCAATGCCAGTGCTTCATTTTGCTCCGAAACCATGTGCGTTGCCGTTTGGCAAATTGACGCGTGGCGATTGTAGCGGATTGCTGTGCCTGTTCCAAAGACAGTTGCCCACGAAGGTGGGCGATCAATTCACGTGCGCCTATGGCCTTTGAAGATAATAGCTTTTCATTCCAGTCTTGCTGATGCTCTTCGGCTTCTTTAAGCGCGCCAGCTTTAACCATTTTATCAAAACGCTGTTCAATTCGGGTATTGAGCCATGCGGTATCTGTTTGCATGACGATTGCACAGCAATTTTCAAGCGGCACATTTGGCGCAGGTGTTTGAGCATGCCAATAAGAAAGTGATTTTCCGGTTGCCTGTTGCACTTCCCACGCTCGCTGGACGCGCATTGGATTTTGGATATCTAGCTTTTGCTGCGTGTCTGCATCAATGTCCTTGAGCAAAACTTGATATCCATACTGCTGCACTCTGGCATTTGCTTCTTGTCTTAAACTTTCAGAAATCGCTGGAAGCTCGGCAAGCCCCTGCGTTAGGGCAGTAAAATAAAGCCCGGTTCCCCCCGTTATAATTGGCCTTTTGGCCCCACGTATCAGCGGCCGCACTTCCCGTAACCAATGACCAACAGAATAATGCGCATCCCGCGCAAGGTGGCCATAAAGCGCGTGGTCTATTTCTGCTTCATCTTGTGCGCTTGGCCGGGCACTTAAAATGCGCCAGTTTGAATAGACTTGAATGGCATCGGCATTCACGATCAGACCACCATACCGGCGCGCAACTTCCATCGCCAAGTCCGACTTGCCGGATGCGGTGGGCCCCGCAATCAAGATCGGCTGCCTATGGTCAACACGTTCGAGGTCTGTTAGGGAAAAACTGTTCATCTGTATGCTTATGATCCTTGGCCTTTTGGCCCCGGGGTTATATGGCAAAAGTGTGATGCGCGATAAGGGTCGTCTTGTGGCGGCACATTCGCATGAAATTTATGATGTGCGCAAGGAGTGCAATATGGATCAATCCCCCACCCCGAAAACGACATTTACCCGCGTGATGCTGAAAATCTCTGGAGAAGCTCTGATGGGCGACCAAGGGTTTGGGCTGCATCCCCCGACAGTTGAACGGGTCGCGCGTGAGGTCAAGACGGTGCATGATCTGGGGGTTGAAATTTGTATGGTCATTGGTGGCGGCAACATCTTTCGTGGTTTGCAAGGCAGCGCGCAAGGAATGGAGCGAACTACTGCAGACTATATGGGGATGCTGGCCACGGTGATGAATGCTCTTGCCATGCAAAGCGCTTTAGAAAGCATTGGCGTCTTTACGCGTGTTATCAGCGCAATCCCGATGGATCAGGTTTGCGAGCCCTATATTCGGCGCCGCGCGGTGCGACACCTTGAAAAGAAACGGGTTTGTATTTTTGCTGCCGGAACCGGCAACCCCTATTTTACCACAGATACCGCGGCGACACTCAGAGCCAGCGAAATGGCCTGTGAGGCAATATTTAAAGGTACGAAAGTCGATGGGGTCTATGATAAGGACCCGGTCACAAATTCAGATGCGGTTCGCTATAATAAGATATCTTATGACGATGTTTTGGCCAAACATCTTGCTGTGATGGATGCGAGTGCAATTGCGCTTGCCCGAGATAACAATCTACCGATCATTGTGTTTTCATTAGATGAGCCTGGGGGATTCAAAGGTATACTTAATGGCGAAGGAACCTATACAACCGTCTCTGATTGACGTTAGAATAGCGCTCAACCAAAACCTGTGGTTTTCTAGCAGTCAATGGGCAATGATAAAGAGCAAAATAAGAGAAGAAGGCTATGTCAGAAGATTTTATGCTTGATACCGACAATTTACAACGCCGTATGGATGGCGCAATGGGATCTTTGAAAACCGAATTTGCATCCCTGCGAACCGGTCGGGCCTCAGCTTCAATGCTTGAGCCGGTTTATGTCGAGGCCTACGGGCAACGCACACCGATCAACCAAGTGGGCACTGTTAATGTTCCAGAGCCACGCATGGTCACGGTAAATGTTTGGGATAAATCTATGGTCGGGGCGGTTGAAAAAGCCATTCGCGAAAGCGGTTTAGGTATCAACCCGCAGCTTAATGGCACGATTATCATGTTGCCTATCCCAGAACTTAACGAAGAGCGCCGTCGAGAGTTAACTCGGGTGGCGGCGCAATATGCCGAACATGCCAGAGTTTCTATTCGGAATATTCGCCGCGATGGTATGGATCAGATCAAAAAAGCCAAAACCGATGGTATGTCCGAGGATGACCAAAAAATCTGGGAAGCAGAAGTGCAAGAGTTAACCGATGGGGCCATCAAAGCCGTTGATGACGCCCTTGCATCCAAGCAATCGGAAATTATGCAAGTCTAGGTCTCAGCCATAAAAGATCGTTTAATGAAAAATTTTGACAAAAATAATAAATCTCCAAATCACGTCGCCATTATCATGGATGGCAATGGGCGGTGGGCACAGGCGCGCCATAGGCCACGTCTTTTTGGCCATCGCGCTGGCGCAGCCCGTATTCGGGAAATATTGGAAAGCTGCCCTAAGTTGGGGGTGAAATATCTTACAATCTTTGCATTTTCGACAGAAAACTGGAAGCGAACCCAGGCGGAAGTGGCCGGTTTGATGAGCCTGTTTGAAAAATATATCCGCAAAGAAGCTGCAAACCTTAAAAGCAACGGAGTGCGGGTGCGTTTCATTGGCGATCGCATTAGGCTTGAAGATAAGCTTGTTGATTTGATGGATGATTTAGAGCTTATGACCCAAGACAATGATCTTGTGCATTTAACCATTGCTATCAATTACGGCGGCCGGGATGAGGTTGCGCGCGCAACGCGCCGACTGGCCCATGATATCGAAGCGAAAAAACTATCCGCAAAGGATGTGAACGAGGAAACATTACCGAGATACCTTGATACCCATGTTTTGCCGGACCCTGATCTGGTGATTAGAACCTCGGGTGAGGCGCGCATATCAAATTTCCTTCTTTGGCAATCAGCCTATGCAGAATATGAATTCATCGATACGCTATGGCCCGATTTTACAGCTGATATATTTGCAAAAGTTGTAACCAGCTATTCCAATCGCTCTCGGCGTTTTGGAGGTGCCTCTGCATGATGGGCGCAAAGGGGTGGAGTGATCTTGCGCCTAGGCTAGGGTCCGCTTTGGTTTTGGCTGCAATTGCGGGGCTTGCCCTTTGGTTTGGCGGAGTTTGGTTTGCCGGTTTAATCGTTGTTATTATTGCGGCAATGCTTTGGGAACTGGGGTCAATGCTGACCGCAGGCTCAAAGATTAAGATATGGATCATCACTGGCGTCGCTGCCTTTACGATCATAGCCACATCTGTTTGGGATGTTTTATGGGTTAGTATCACACTGCTGCTCATATCAGCAGTCCTTCAGCGGATGTTTTTTGTGCACCATAAAAATATAGGAGCATTGTTTTCTTTTGCGATTATGTTTGCTGGGACAGTTCTATTTGATTTGCGACAAGACTTTGGTTTGCCGATTATACTTTGGCTTATTTGTTTAGTGGTTTTTACCGATGTTGCAGGCTATTTCGTAGGCAAAACTTTTGGAGGGCCTAAATTTTGGGCCAAAGTGAGTCCTAAAAAAACTTGGTCTGGAACACTTGGCGGGTGGTGTGTTGTGGCGGTCATTAGTTTTTTTGTGAAAGATTACGTGGCGCCGCAAACTACAGTTTTTGCCTTTGTACTTTTTTCGGTCTTTTTATCATTTGCTGGTCAAGTTGGGGATATTTGCGAAAGCGCTCTCAAACGGGTCTGCGGTGTCAAGGACAGTTCGAACCTTCTTCCTGGTCATGGGGGATTATTAGACCGATTTGATGCAATGGTGGGGGCAACACTTGGATTTATACTCACCGCTCCTTGGGTATTTCCTGTATGAAGCGGGTCAGTATTTTAGGCGCTACTGGTTCCATTGGTCAAAATACAATCGACCTTATTCGACGCGATATGGACAACTTTGAGGTGGTGGCGCTGACTGGTGGTCAAAATGTCGCTTTGCTGGCAAAATCAGCTATCGAGCTTGGAGCAAAACATGCTGCCATTGCAGAAGGTACGCTTTATCAAGACCTCAAAAATGCTCTGGCGGGCAGCGGTATCAGCGTTGGCGCCGGCAAGTCGGCTATTGACCAGGCCGCTGCAATGCCGGCTGATTGGGTCATGTCATCTATTGTGGGCGCAGCCGGACTTGAACCTGGGTTGATCGCGATGTCCCATGGCGCAGATCTCGCCTTGGCAAACAAGGAAAGCATGGTGGCCGCTGGAGGGTTGATGAAGTCAACCGCTGCACAAAACAATGTATTGATTTTGCCCACGGACAGTGAACATTCCGCAATTTTTCAAGCACTTATGGGGCAAAACAGAAGCGCTGTTGAGCGTGTTATTATTACCGCTTCTGGCGGTGCATTTAGGAGCTGGTCAAACTCAGAACTTGCGAAAGTTACGCCGGAACAGGCTATGGTTCATCCCAATTGGTCGATGGGAACAAGAATTACAATTGACAGCGCATCCATGTTTAACAAGGGCTTGGAAGTTATAGAAACTAAAGAGTTTTTTGAAATGGATGCTTCGCAAATTGAGGTTTTAATTCACCCGCAGTCCATTGTTCATGCGCTTGTTGGTTTCCACGACGGCAATTTGCTCGCACATGTTGGGCCACACGATATGCGCCATGCGATTGGATTTGCGCTTTATTACCCGGAACGCAAATCTTTACCGCTGAACCGGCTTGACCTTACTAAGATAGGGCGACTGGATTTTTCAGAGCCCGATCAAGACAGGTTTCCAGCGCTTAAACTCGCCTATGATGTGCTTGAGTTGGGCGGCGTTGCAGGTGCAGTTTACAATGCCTCAAAAGAAGTCGCTCTAGACGCTTTTATTGCCCGCCAAATTAGGTTTTTAGATATGGCTGAAGTAGTAGACCGCACTATACAGCGCTTGTTTGGAACGGCTTGCGAGTTAAGTACTGAGCAAAGCCTTGATAATATAATCCATGCAGACCATATGGGCAGGACGATCGGACAGGAAGAAATTAGCGCACTGAGTGCTTAAATACAGGACCGAAACTTTGGATTTGATTTCGATTATCCCCGCTTTTGGCGGTCTTTTGCTAACGCTGGTAGCTTTTGTAGTCGCATTATCAGTAATTGTGGCCGTGCATGAATATGGGCATTATATTGTTGCACGTTGGTCGGGTATTCATGCTGAGGTTTTTTCACTAGGCTTTGGTCCGGTTTTACTGTCAAAAACCGATAACCGCGGAACCAAATGGCAAATAGCAGCCGTTCCTCTTGGTGGTTATGTCAAGTTCCTTGGCGACAATAACGCCGCAAGTCAGGCCGACAATGCAGCTGTTAATATGCTGTCAGCAAGTGAACGGCGGTCTTCATTGTCAGGTGCACCTTTATGGGCGAGGTCCGCAACGGTCGCTGCGGGGCCATTGTTCAACTTCGCTTTTGCAATTTTATTACTGTCGGGGATTTCAATTTGGCAAGGTCAATTGCGCTACCCTCTGACAATCGGAAAATTATATCCGATGCCCTTTGAGCACAATTTAGAAAACGGTGACGTTCTGCGTGCTATTAATAGTCAAAAAATTCCAAAATTTGAACAACCCATTGCGATTCAAGCATTTTTTAACAATTTGAATGGATCACCGGAATTTGTTTATGACATTGAACGCTCAGGTCAAAGGCTTGTTCTGCCCGGACCGAATGTAAACCCACCGCGTGTGTTGAATGTAATACCGCGCTCGGCGGCTGCAGATATTGGGTTAAAAGAGGGCGATTTTATTGTTTCGGTTCAAGGGGAAGAAATAATTACCTTTGGCGATCTAAGGCGTCATGTTGAAACATCAAATGGGATGCCTTTGGCGTTTACCATTTGGCGGGATGGTCAGGAAATAAACCTAACATTAACACCCAAAGCCATGGATGAACCTTCCGCAAGCGGTGGGTTTAAAAAGCATTGGCGGATCGGCGTTGTAGGCGGCGGCTTTTTCTTTGATCCAGTAGTCTCACCACTTAGCCTAACAGAGGGTTTGACGGTTGGGGTAAATGGAACTTGGGCAATTATTTCCGGGTCAGTTTCCGGGCTTTATCACATCATATCGGGCGAAATTAGCAGTTGTAATTTATCTGGCCCTATTGGGATTGCGGAAACATCTGGCCAAATGGCCCGCCAAGGAGGGGACAACTTTCTTTGGTTCATCGCTGTGTTATCAGCAGCCGTGGGCATGATAAATCTTTTTCCTGTACCGGTTCTTGATGGGGGCCACTTGGTATTTTTTGGTTATGAAGCTCTGACAGGCCGGCCCCCAAACGAGGCATTCTTGAATGCTCTCATGATGGCAGGGTTGGCCATTATTTTGAGTTTCATGATGTTTGCGATGGCAAATGACGTGCTTTGTCCATAGCTCTAGTAAGAGATTTTACCGATAATTTTTTTAATGTGGTTTTGACAAACAAGCGCTTTCCCGATAATCAAAATGCAGAACATCAGAGCGGAGTAAGCTCATGAGAGGCGTGCAAAAAATGAAATATTCTCAGTGGCTTGGCATCTGGACGCATTGGCGTTGGATAAATAATCTCATTTTTGGCTTTATGTTTGGCCTTCTCGCTGTTTTTGCAGACTTAGTTTCTGCGCAGGAATTTCGCTTTAGCTCGATTGATGTAACGGGGAACCGCCGTATTGAAAGCTCAACAATTCTAAATTACGCAAGCATTCCAGTTGCACAGGTTGTAGATGCAGCAGAATTAAACACTGCCTATCAAAATATCTCTGACAGCGGGCTTTTCGAAAGCGTTGAATTACTACCCTTAAATGGCCGCTTAGTGATCACAGTCAAAGAATTTCCAACGGTCAATCAGATTGCATTTGAAGGCAATAAAAAGATCACCAATAAAACGCTTGAGTCGCTCGTTAGCGTCAAGCCTAGACGGGTGTTTAACCCAACCGATATTGAGCAGGATCTCGATGCTATTGTAAAAGCTTATGCTGATATTGGAAATTTGGCGACCCAAGTATCGCCGCAAATTATTCGCCAGTCAGACAACAGAGTCGACTTGGTATTTGAAATTTTTGAGGGCGGCACTGTTGAAATAGAACGTATTAGTTTTGTTGGTAATTCGGCCTTTAGCGATCGGCGTTTGCGCCGTGTTCTGCAAACCAAGCAGGCCGGATTTCTAAGGACCGTGATCCAACGCGACACGTTTAATTCAGATCAGATTGAGTACGATAAACAAATATTAAAGGACTTTTACCGGTCTAAGGGCTATGTTGACGCCCGGGTCAATGATGTCAAAGCTGAACTGGCAGAAGAGCTTGATGGATATTTCATCACATTCAATCTTCGCGAAGGTCGGCAATTTCGCTTTGGTCAAGTCGCAGCCGTTTCAAGTTTGCCAAATGTGAACGCAGAAGAATTTTCAGCGGCTTTAAAAATTAAACCAAATTCAGTTTATGCGCCACTTGATGTTGAAAATGACATTGCCCGTCTTGAATATTTAGCGCTGCGCAAAGGCATCGAATTTATGAAAGTCACGCCGCGAATTTCGCGTGATGAAGCCAACCAGCTTTTAAATGTGACGTTTGAGTTGACCCGCGGCAAGCGTTTCTTTGTCGAGCGCATAAATATTGAAGGTAATAAAGGGACATTGGATCGTGTTATTCGGCGGTATTTTCGAACAGCCGAAGGCGATACCTTTAATCCGCGTGACATCGGCACCACTGCCCGTCGTCTCCGGGCGTCGGGATTATTTGCCAATGTGGATATCAGCTCGCGGGATGGCTCTTCACCCGAGCAAGTGATCATTGACATTGTCGTTACTGAGAAAGCAACTGGATCTTTGTCATTGGGCGGCAGTTATTCTAGCGCACAAGGGTTTGGCGCTGCACTTGAGTATGGGGAGCGTAATTTTCTTGGGCGTGGTCAATCTCTTTCCCTGGCTTTAAAAGGCGGCACCGACAACCAAGTATATTCATTACGCTTTACAGAGCCATCTTTTTTGTACAATGATCTATCGTTCTCGCTCAATGCGGCCTTTCGCCAAACCGCACAGCAAAATTCTCTTTATGATACCACTTCTGTGATACTTGAGCCGGAGATGGGCTTTCCGATGGGTGATAATGCACGCTTGTCCCTTCGTGTATTCTCCAAAAATAGTGATATAACCGCTGAAAATACTCTTGGGGACGTGATTTCAGCTGAAGAAGATTTACCTGCAGTCACTTCAAATGGTTTGGGGTATACCTACCGCTTTGATACGCGGCGTAGTGGGTTTAATCCTGATACGGGTGTGCTTTTTCAGATTAATCAAGATTTTTCTGGCATTTCTGGCGATACTTCTAGCATCAAAACCGAAGCAAAACTTATCGGTCAAACAAAGGTGCTTAAAGACGCTGTCACACTGCGAGCAACGCTTGAAAGTGGTATTTTAAACTATTCCAAGGGTCAAAGCCGCGTGATCGACCGCTTTAGTATGGGAAGTCAAATTATGCGGGGGTTTGAGCCGGGCGGAATAGGCCCGCGCGAATATGTTGCAAACTCTGTAAATGATGCCTTGGGCGGCGAGCAATTTTCGGTTGCCCGTTTTGAAGCTGACTTTCCCTTGGGAATCCCCGAAGAATTTGGATTGTCGGGCAGCATTTTTTATGATGTTGGATCACTTTGGGGAATTACAACCAGCGATCCAAATGTGTTGTATAAAGATAGTAGCATGCGGCAAGTTGTGGGCGCTGCGATCTTATGGGCCACACCAATCGGGCCGCTTCGGTTTAATTTCACCCGAGCACTTAAAAAAGAACAGTATGATAAAGAACAAGACTTTGAGTTCACGCTCTCAACCCAATTTTAAATATGCTTAAGCATATTGTCCGGCAGATCTTTGTGGTTGCTGTAGCCTGCTTTTTTTGTG
>CBFHXE010000006.1:0-64378 GCA_965659715.1 uncultured Paracoccaceae bacterium
GATCCATGCGAAATGCCCAAGTTTTCATGAATGACTTTGACCACTGGCGCCAAACAGTTGGTGGTGCAAGAGGCTGCCGTGACAATTTGATGAAGGTCAGGGTCATAGACCTGCGTGTTAACGCCATAGACAATATTTGCGGTGGGCCCGTCTTTTACCGGCGCTGAAACCACCACTTTTTTTACACCTGCGGCAAAATAGGGGGCCAAAGCGGCTTCGGTTTTGAAAGCGCCGGTGCAGTCGATCACCACATCAACACCTTCTAGCGGTAAGTCTTCAAGTGCCGCGCAGCAATATATCGGAAGCCGCACTCCGTTTATGGTAATTGCGTTTGGATCATGGGAAAATTCGCCGGACCAGCGACCATGCACACTGTCAAATTCCATCAAATGGGCATGCATCTGCGGGTCGCCGACCACATCGTTTAAAAAGGCAATTTCTGAACCGGAGGCGAGCAATGGCTGCAACGCTAATTTTCCAATGCGGCCTAAACCGTTCACTGCATAAGTTGTCATTGTATTATACCTATTTTCTTGGTGTCAGTCATAATCGTGCGATGGTATCCACAGCCCTTTGCCGTGAGGCGCGGTCAAGGGTTTTAAACGGTAGGGCAACAAATCTATGAACGCGTTGATAAATGGTCTCAAAGGCTGCTTGAAACGCCACGCCCATCTCTGCATCAGAGCCGCGCACCCCTGCCGGATCGGGCAGTCCCCAATGGCTTGATATCGGCGCGCCCTGCCACACGGAGCAATCTTCATTGGCCGCTTGGTCACACAGCGTGAAAACAAAATCCATTTTCGGGGCCTCTTTGGCAAGAAGCTCTGCCGTTGATTTGCTCTGCAGGGGCCCGGTGTCATATCCTTTGGCCAAAAGCACCTCTATCGCGTTTTTGTTTGGTTTTACCGCCGGATGCGTACCTGCCGAAAATGCAGCAAAGCTGTCGCCTGCAAGACGGTGCAAAATTGCTTCTGCAAACAGCGATCGTGCCGAGTTTGCCGTACACAGAAACAAAACATTTTGCCGCGCCTGAGGCTGCGCCTCTGGGTTTGGCACGCATAGATCAGTGCGTCCTTTGCAACAATCATCGATTAAAAAAGCAAGCGCGCCCTGCATGGCGTCAATGCGCGCCTGATAGAGCAGGGATGTGCCTCGGCGCTCTTGCGCCAAAAGCCCTGCACGCAGCAAAGCATTTAGGTAAACCGAAAGTGTGCTTGGTTTAACATCCAAAGCCGAAGCAATCTCGCCCGCTGCAAGCGCATCGGGATAGCGCCGCACCAGCAAGCGAAAAACCTCAATCCTTTGAGGATGACCAAGTGTCTGAAAAAACTCCGCAGGCTTTATTTCCATATTTCATGAAATAATAAAATATAAAACTGAATGCAAGTAGAGAATGATGATGAATTGACCAGTTCTGTTTTTATTTTAAGGAGAGAGCCACGCACCCTTCCAGCCGTCTGATGCTTGAAAAACAGCCCGCAAATGAGCCCCATCAAGGCAAAGGTAATCAATTGTGCGCACTAAGCAGTCTGCAACAACAAAATTTTCTTGCGAGGATGTAGTTTCATAAGCAAAAGGGCCCCGAACAACTTGGCCAGTTGGCGGCGTTTTGCCGTAGGCAATCTGACTTGGACCCGGAACTTTGTTCCATTGCTCGGATGCATAGTCATCTTGGCGCAGGGCAACCTGCACATCCAGCCGCAACTGCACATGGTGCGTTGGGTCCCAAACATGGATTTGCGCCTTTGGCATATGGCGTAAACTTGTTACTTTTTGCGAATCCACATCAGTGTGAAATTCAAGCCGGCTTTGCGCCGGATCAGCGCGGCGCAAAACTACACTGCGGGCTTCGGGTTCGCCGTTGGGATTGATGGTGGCCAACACCACCACACGCGCAGAGCTTTGTCCTTTAACGCCGGCCACAAGATAAGACCACGCGCGATTATAAAGCTCTGTAAGCTCGGGCGGGTTCATGCAATATTTCTCCCACAACAAGGGACTACATATCTTTAGAAAAAAGAAAGGCAGTCGTTGATTTATTGGACCTCATACCAGTTTGAGCGTCTCTTATCCGATAGACATAGACCCGATACAACATATGGCCACTGTAGCGCCGCTTTTGCCAAACATTCTGGACACCGAAGCGGCCATTAAAAACTGGCAGCAAAACACGCTACCTGCTCTTGCGCTTGCTTAGGTGTTAAAGTATGGATGCGGCTCAAAGCAAAATCCACTTAGTTTTGTTCTCAGGCGAGTTGGCGGAGTGGTGACGCAGCGGATTGCAAATCCGTGTACACCGGTTCGATTCCGGTACTCGCCTCCAATCCTTGAAAACCTGACCTCAGCTTGCTATTGCCTCGGCTCAATTTTTGAGTAATTTAAATTTGCATAAAAATGAGTAAGAGGATTTAACCAAAGATGGACGGCATCAAGGAAAAAACTTCAGTCACCAGCTACAGCTCTTTTGCAAAGTTATTGCATTGGGGTTTTGTTGTTTTATTCGTCTATGGAGTCATCAAACAAGTAGACTCCATCACTCAATTAGAAGACAACGCTTTGTTGAGATTTGAAGTTCTATTTGCGCTGGCTTTTTTGCTATTGCTGGCAGTGCGGTTCATCTATGTTAAAAAAACACAAAGGTCGTCCCTGCCAGAAGAAACACCCAAAATGCAAAAATTAGCCGCAAAATTGGTGCATTACGGCATGTATGCCTGCCTAGCAGGAATTGCAGGATCAGGTTTGCTGATCGGCTTTTTGTACGGACAAGGTTTCCAAAGCGGAATTTTGATCGAAAGTGTCATTGGGGTGCATGAGTTTTCAGTCTCTTTAATCTATTGGCTCATTGGGGTGCATATTATTGCTGCCATCTATCACCGTTTTTTGAAAGATGGTGTTTGGAACTCGATGGTTCCGGTTTTCAAAGAGCAAAACAAAGAAAGCTAAGCTGAGAAGTTTCTTAAAACGCCTTTATCCTGATGAAGTGACATCTGATACAGCGCGCGGATAGGATCGCGCATCTCTAGATGTGAACCGTTTAAAAAGCCTCCTAGGTGGCCTGGCACTGATATGCGGCTCAAGCGCTATTAAATTTTGTGTCGCGTATCGCCAAAAGAATTAGGTTGAATTTAGCCAGCGGCCGACATCATGAAGAAAGCGATACCTGCGACGACTATTCTAGTTGACCTGAGGGGTGATATTTTGCCTAGTTGGTAAAATTTTTCGGCTCAGGAGTGCTTGGCGTGGCTGATAGTACCTATTCAATTCTTTTTGAACCCATGAAAATTGGGCCCGTAACCGCGCGTAACCGGTTTTTCCAAGTGCCGCATTGCAACGGGATGGGGCATCTAAGGCCGCAAGCCGATGCAGCAACCCGCGCGATCAAGGCCGAGGGCGGATGGGCAGTGGTGTGCAATCAGGAAACTGAAATTCATCCCAGTTCCGACCTTACGCCCTTTCCCGAAGGCAGGCTATGGGATGAACGTGATATCCCTGCCCTGCAGTTGATGACCGAAGCGGTGCATAAACATGGCGCTTTGGCTGCAATTGAACTTGCCCATAACGGCAACCATGCCGGTAATCTGTCCACCCGCTCAACCAGTTTTGCGCCCACAGACATGGCGATTGACCTCTTGGTACCCAAACAGGCCCGTGCGATGGATAAATCCGATATTCGCAATCTACGCCAATGGCACCGCGCCGCGGCGCTGAGGGCCAAAGAAGCCGGATTCGACATCATCTATGTCTATGCCGGGCATCACATGGCCTTGGCTCAACATTTCTTGTTACCCCAAATCAACGACAGAATGGATGAATATGGCGGCTCGCTTGATAATCGCGCCCGATTGATCCGAGAGTTGATCGAAGACACGAAAGAGGCAGTTGGGGACAGCTGCGCAGTGGCATTTCGTTTTGCTGTGGATGAAATGGAAGGCGTAGATGGCATGCAGGCGACCGAAGAGGGCCGCGCCGTTGTTGAAATGCTGGCAGAGCTTCCCGATTTATGGGACGTCAATGTATCGGATTGGTCAAATGATTCTGCGACCAGCCGGTTCACGCCTAACGAAGGATACCAAACTCCCTACATTGATTTTGTGCGCCAAGTCACTTCTAAGCCCGTTGTTGCAGTGGGCCGGTTTACCTCACCTGATCTAATGGTCTCGATGGTGAAAAATGGGATCGTTGATTTTATCGGTTCTGCACGTCCCTCGATTGCAGATCCGTTTTTACCAGAAAAAATCCGAACCGGGCGCATAGATGAAATTCGCGAGTGTATCGGCTGCAATATTTGTGTGGCCAGTGATAATATGGCAATGCCAATTCGGTGCACGCAAAACCCTACCATGGGCGAAGAATGGCGCCGCGGATGGCATCCAGAAAAAATAGCGCCCAAGGGTGAAGAGCAAGAAGCATTGGTTGTGGGGGCCGGTCCATCAGGGCTAGAGTGCGCCATGCAACTGGCTAAACGTGGGTATGAAATTACTCTAGCCGAGGCATCAGATGAACCCGGTGGGCGAGTGCGAATGGAATCGCAACTATTGGGTTTGGGCGCGTGGAAACGCGTGGTCGATCATCGTCTTTATGATTTAAACCAGCGCGCAAATGTTCAGCTGTTCCTTCAAAGCCGTCTGACTTTACCGGATGTTTTAGAATTGGGTATCGACAACGTCTTTATCGCAACCGGAGCCAAATGGAGACGCGATGGCGTTGGCCGCAGCGCGCGGCAACCTATCCCTATTTCTAACGAAATGCGGATACTGACGCCAGATGATATCATGGCTGGTAACAAGCCTGCCAAGGGGCCTGTACTGATCTATGATGATGATCAAATATATCTGGCAGGCGTTCTGGCGGATCACCTTAGCGACGCTGGTCATGATGTTGTCTTTGCAACTCCGGCAACAATGGTATCGCCTTGGACTGAGCATACATTGGAGCAGGCGAGGATACAAAAAACGTTAATAGAGCGTGGTATTGCGTTGCGCCTTGGTCAAAAGCTGACCCAAGTTTGGGCAGACAGCGTTGAGCTATCCTGCAGCTACACGGGCCAAACTCAGCAGCAATCCTGCGCTACGGTTATTATGGTCACCGAGCGCCACCGCCAAAGCGGCCTTTACGACAGCTTAACCAGCCACCGCGCTGCTCATCCAGACAGCCTGCGAAATTTAGCCCTCATCGGGGACGCTGCAGCCCCTGGACTGATCGCAGATGCCGTTTATAGCGGCCATATGGCTGCTCGTGATTTTGAAAAAGACACCAAACTTATAGAGCAAGACCTTTTTCGACGCGAAGTCATTTCATTGAACAACTAGCAAAAAGACATTGGGGTATGAATGTACGGCTTTTCTAGGATGAGCGTCAAAAATAAATGTACTTACTCGGCTGGCGTGGCGCGCTGAGAGATATCTGTTCTCTGATCCGGTGAAAGGAATAATCCATAAATCGGTAATGTCATGCGCCCGATAGTACGTCTTAGTTGGCGTCGGCGGATAACCAAAATTGCAAGTGAATAGGCAAGCCAAAATGCGCCTACAGACACCATAACAACCAAAAAACTTGCCAAAGGTCGATCAACAAAGATGATGCCACCCATCACCGGGAATGCCGCGAGGGGAAGAATGGTGACTGTTGCCAAAGGGTTTGCAACTTTTCTGCTCAGTTTACCGCCAGATACGATTTGCCAAAATCGCATGATCAGTTGATGGAAATGCAATCTGTCTGGTTGATCAGCGCGCCCATTGGAAAAGCGGCGGCGACCAATGGCAAAAACTGTATCCATTACCGGCCAGAAAATAACCGAAAGCATTGCCCATGCTGAAATCTCAGGCTGCCGATGCATCAAGAAAATAATCATCCATCCCAAGATGAAACCAAGACTATAAGCGCCCGCGTCACCCATAAAAATTCGACCAAACGGAAAATTGAGTATAAATAGGCCAACAGTTGCAAACACAACCAACCAAGCCAAATGAGCAATCAATGGCTCATTAAACTTTGCCGCAATAAGAGCAAGCGCTCCAGCTGATAGAATAACCTTACCAGAAGCAAGCCCATTAACGCCATCAATTAGATTAATGGCATGGACCAGACCGGTCACAGCAAATACTGTGAACAAAACGCCCAAAGGCCCCCACATGAAAATTAAATCTATCCCGGGTATGTCTAACCGATCAATCCAAATCCCAAATACAAAAATCCCAAGCAGTGTGGCAAGTGCCGCAATAACAAGCCGCATGCGCGGCGCTGTTGACCGACCAAAATCTTCCAACAATCCGAAAATAAAAACCGGAACCGTGCACGCCAGTAATTCAAAATCAATTTTTTCACCGGATATCAAAATTGAAATAAAAATAGCTAATAATACGGCGCTCCCACCAAATCGCGGGGTCGGCAGTTGATGAGAGGATTGCGGGGCCAGCAGATGTCTGTCCACGCCATTAAACAGCGCCTGATAGGCCCAAATAAACAATAAGCCCAAAATAACAGACAGAATTGTTGCAAGAACATACATTCCATACTCATCTTTAATCGATTTTTTAATTGTAATCTATTTATAAATGGGCACAAGAGATGGATACCTTTCCCCCACACTTAACTTTTGGCTTTTTTAAAAAGCGTCCACCCAAATTGCTCCCTGAGTAGGACGATAGCCCAATCAACCCAGACTTGCAATCAATTTGCAGTCTAAGATACGTTAATGACTGAATACCGTGCGGTTTTAAAATTAAGATTGAAAGCCTGAATCTCTCTGACTTCTCTGTTTATAAATCTGCAACAATCCAATATGCGATGCTAATTATCAACTAAACCGGAAATTTGCAGATGACCTCCAATTCCCCAAACGAATACAGAAAATTCTTTGCAATACCCACAACCCATGGATATTAATCGCAAAAATACTCTACATATTGGTGAGACAAACTAGATATTGTCATTAATTTGTCGCAGTTGCCCAATTATTTTGCACTTTTTGCCAGAATTGTGATGACTCGGCGGAATTTCGCCTATAGAAGGACGGTGAGACAAGATGTCTCGATAATAAAGAACTAAACAGAACAATCGGAGGGAACTATGATTGATAAGATTAAAGCCGCAGTGGCTGCGCTAACGGATGTTGGCCTTGCACTTCTAGCCTTTGCAATTGTCGCGTCTTTGCTTGTTGGTGGAAACAACATGGCATTCTTGGGCGATGTTGTTGGCAACATTACTGCACTTGTACAACAACTGGGGAACGCTGGCCTAGCCGGTTTGATTTCTCTGGGTGTGGTCCTGTGGCTGTTTAACAGGTAAAAGCACTTCTCCCCCAAGAAAATGGAATAAAATATGTCCTCTCTCACAAGCGCTCTATCCAAGGCAACTGAAATGCTGTGGAAGGTGACCGAGATCGGATTTGTGGCCAATTTGGTCATTATTTTAGTCTACATTCTCTTGGGGGAAACCAGTGGCAATTTTGTAATTTCAGTTGTTGCCAACATCATTCTTTTGGTTGATGCCCTTACATATCAAGGTGTTGTAACCATTGTTCTGGCGGCATTTCTTTATCGCTATTTTACACAAAAGCTATAGCTCAGAGCGAACTGAACACCAAACAAACAGCATGAAAATCCCAATGAACCGTTTAACTGGACGCGTAAATACCAGCGATACGGGTAAGCGCCTGTTCTATTGGTAATTCTTCACTGTGGCCGGTCCGGCGAGATGTCACTTCAACCACCCCGTTTTTCAATCCCCTCGGTCCGACTGTGATGCGCCAGGGAAGACCGATAAGGTCCACCGTTGCAAATTTGCCCCCTGCCCGCTCTTTACGGTCGTCATACAACGGCTCTAACCCAAGCGCAGTAAGCCCCGAATAAAGCGCCTCACAGGCTGCGTCGGTCTCTTCGTCGCCCTGTTTTAGATTTACGATACCACAGTGAAAAGGGGTGACGCCTTCGGGCCAGATAATGCCTTTCTCGTCATGGCTGGCTTCGATAATTGCGCCAACAAGCCGAGAAACGCCGATCCCGTGGCTGCCCATGTGCACAGGGATCTTATTGCCCTGATCATCGGTGACCAAAGCCCCGAGCTTATCCGAATATAGCGTTCCAAAGTAAAAAATCTGTCCCACCTCAATACCTCGGGCAGACCGCTGGCGGTCGGCGGGCAAGGCCTCAAATGCAGCGCTTTCATGGGTTTCACCGGTTCGGGCATAAAGCGCGGTAAACTCTTCCATCACCGACTGGCACTGCGCCACATCATCATAGTCGATATCGCGCGCGCCGAGCCGGATGTCGGTTACCTTGCTGTCATAGAACACTTCGCTTTCGCCAGTGTCGGCCAGAACTAGAAACTCATGCGTATAATCACCGCCGATCGGGCCGCTATCAGCGCGCATCGGGATTGCCTGCAACCCCATACGCTCATAGGTGCGCAGATAGCTGACCAGATGCCGGTTATAGGCATGTAAAGCATCTTCTTTGCTCAAATCAAAATTATAGCCATCTTTCATGTAAAATTCGCGGCCCCGCATCACTCCAAAGCGTGGTCGGATTTCATCGCGAAACTTCCACTGCACCTGATAAAGTGTCAAAGGCAAATCTTTATAACTATTCACATGGGCGCGAAATACATCTGTGAACATTTCTTCTGCTGTGGGAGAAAACAGCATATCGCGACCCTGACGGTCCTTCATCCGCAGCATTTCTTCGCCATAGCCATCAAACCGTCCGCTTTCACGCCATAAATCAGCAGACTGCAATGTCGGCATCAACATTGGGATATGGCCAGCACGGATTTGTTCTTGGTGCACAACATCCTCGATCTTGCGCATCACTTTAAAGCCCAGCGGAAGCCATGAATAAATCCCCGCACTGGCTTGTTTGATCATCCCTGCACGCAGCATAAGCCGGTGGCTGACAATCTGGGCTTCGCTCGGGTTTTCCTTTAAAACTGGCAGAAAATAGCGTGACAAGCGCATGATGGCTCCTTTGCCTTGGCGTTTAGTTTCCTTTACGGAGAAATGGCCAAACTGACAAGGCAACCCTGCAGGAAACTTGCTGCAATATGATATTTCGGTCTGATCACCTTCAAAATTCTAACTTTCTCGGGCTCAGCTTGCATCTGGGCCACGTTTACGACAAATATGCCACCAGGGGTTCTTTGCGGAGTTATCATGGCATTTTCAACTCGAGATCAATTGACATATTGGGGAATTGCTGGCGCGGCATTATTTGCTGTTCTTTGGTTTTTGGGGGATGTTCTTCTGCCTTTTGTTTTAGGGGCGGCGATCGCTTATTTCCTTGATCCCATCGCGGATAAACTCGAACGACTTGGACTGTCTCGTATCTTGGCAGTTTTGGTTATTTCTTTAGCCGTTGTGATTGTTCTATTACCTGCTGTGATTTTTGTGCTGTCCACCCTAACGGGGCAGATCGCTGCCATTGGAAGTCTAAGCGTGCCTCCTGATCTTATAAACGAAGTCGAGGCACAGTTGCAAAAACTCTTGCCCAGCGCGATGACCAGCGATCTTGATCTTGAAACTTCAATTGCTCAATTCGCTGAGTTTGTGCGATCCCGCGCAGAGCAGCTTTTCAATAGCTTTGGAGGCCATATTTTTGGAGCTTTGATGTCTTCGGCAGCGTCATTGTTCAATATAGTCCTGCTGTTGGTCATTGTCCCAGTGGTGACGGTCTATCTACTTTTGGACTGGGACAGAATGATTGCACGACTTGATACCTTTCTGCCGCGCGACCACGCGCCATCGGTGCGCCGCATCGCCAGCGAAATCGACCACACTCTGTCGTCTTTTGTGCGGGGTATGGGCTCTGTCTGCCTCATACTGGGCAGCTACTATGCCATTTCTCTTTGGCTTGTTGGGTTAAACTTTGGGCTTGCCGTTGGGTTTTTCGCGGGCCTTGTGACCTTTATTCCCTATCTCGGTTCATTGGTTGGCGGAGCCTTGGCCATCGGCTTGGGGCTCATTGAGTTCTGGGGCGAATGGGGCAAATTGGGGCTGGTCGCTGGAATTTTCTTTCTTGGCCAAGTGATTGAGGGCAATTACCTCACCCCGAAACTGGTGGGTAAATCGGTTGGGCTTCACCCTGTTTGGCTGCTATTAGCACTATCGGTCTTTGGTGCACTGTTTGGATTTTTGGGAATGCTTATTGCTGTCCCTGTGGCCGCCACACTGGGTGTTTTGGTGCGCTTTGGCCTCGATCAATATAAAACTGGACGGCTTTACAAAGGCCTGTCGGAAACCGATAAAAAACCGTGACACCCAAGCAACTTATTTTGGATCTGCCGAGCCGGACTGCATTAGGAAGAGGCGACTTTTTCGTAAGTAAAAGTAATACCATTGCGCTGTCCTTAATAGAAGACTGGCAAAACTGGCCAGGCGGCAGGCATACACTCAGTGGACCGCAGGGATCGGGTAAAACGCACCTGGCGCATGTCTGGGCAGAGATCAGCAATGCTAACATTATCTCAGCACATGATATTCGCACCTACGACAACGCAGATTTGGTCCGAGCCAATCTAGTTATTGAAGATATCCCAGAAGTGGGTGAAGATACGGCCGCCCAAGAGCAACTTTTTCATCTGCACAACCTGTTTGCTGCTGAAAAAAAGTTTTTGCTGTTCTCCGGCCGCGGCACGCCGCTAAACTGGAAAATTACATTGCCTGATTTAGCTTCGCGCCTGCAAGGCGCGCGGAATGCCCAACTTAAAGAGCCAGATGATGCGCTGTTTTCCGCGTTGTTGGCCAAGCTTTTTGCAGATCGACAAGTCTATCCTGCACCCGATGTGATCCAATATCTGGTGGCGCGATTAGAGCGATCGTTTGCCGCCGCTCAAACCTTTGTGGAAAAGTTTGATGCCGCTGCGATGCGCGAAAAGCGGCCAATGACCCGCAGCCTCGCTAGTAAAATTCTAAACGCTGATAGCAGATCAGAATATTGACCTGCGCCGCCAGCATCGGCATAGAGGACTTAAACTGCGAGCCAAGGCGACTTAAAGGACCCCTTTATGACCTCACACTCTTCGACATCGGATCATGACTGGGATCAGATCGAGCCGCAGATATTTTTCGATCAAGCCAAGCGTCGGCTTTCCAAAGTTGGGGTCATTGATGTGGGGTCAAACTCTGTTCGGCTTGTGGTTTTTGATGGGGCAGCGCGGTCTCCTGCTTATTTTTATAATGAAAAGATCATGTGTGCGCTTGGCGAAGGTCTGGCAGCCACCGGTCATCTAAATCCAGAAGGCCGGGTACGGGCCATAAAAGCCATCAACAGGTTTCGCCATTTGGCCAAAGCCATGGATATCCCCGACCTCACTGCTGTGGCCACTGCGGCAGTACGCGATGCAAAAGATGGCCACGCGTTTTGCGCGGATGTGTTGCAGGCCACGGGTCAAAAAATAAGAATTATCAACGGTAAAGAAGAAGCCCGCCTTTCTGCGCAAGGTGTGCTGCTTGGGTGGCCTGGCGCCTATGGTCTCGTCTGCGATCTAGGCGGATCATCGATGGAACTGGCAGAGATTTTTGACGGTAAGGTTGGCAAGTGTGCGTCCTCTCGCATTGGACCTTTCAAACTTATGGATATCGCTGGCGGCAGGGCTGAACGGGGCAAAGCTATTGCAAAATCCATCACAAAACTGGCCAAGAAAATGGGCCCGCAACACAACCGGTTGTTCCTTGTTGGTGGTTCTTGGCGGGTGCTTGCCCGGGTGGATATGGTGCGCCGGAGCTATCCGCTTTCTGTACTGCATGAGTATCGGATGACACCGGAAAGTGTCGCTAAAACACTCGATTATCTGAGCACTGCAAATTTGGAAGAGCTGCGCCTAAAGTGTACTGTATCCGCCGCTCGCATGGCGCTGGTGCCTTATGCCGCCGAGGTTCTAAAAGGTATCCTTGAAACGTTTGAGCCAATTGATATTGCCGTCTCCAGTTATGGCATCCGAGAGGGGATGCTATTTGAGCAAATGCCAAAAGCCATTCGTGATCAGGATCCGCTGATTGAAGCCTGTGCCTTTTCCGAAGCCAAGGACAGCCGCGTTCCCGGATTTGGCCAAAGGTTGTTTGACTTTGTAAAACCCTTGTTTCCCGACGCAGATATAGAGCTAGAGCGGTTGATCAAAGCGGCCTGTCACCTGCATGATGTCAGTTGGCGCGCGCATCCCGACTACCGCGCCGAAATTTGCTTTGATAATGCAACACGGGCCAACCTAGGTGGGCTGAAACATTCTGAGCGCGTGTTTTTGGGCCTATCGCTAATGCACCGGTACCGCAACAAACGTGAGGGCGCGCGGTTTACAGATCTTTTCACCCTATTGTCGGACGGACAGACGCAGCAGGCCGAAGTGCTGGGCAAAGCCATGCGACTTGGGGCTATGATGTGGATTGCGGGGGATGAAAAACGTGCGCGCCTGCACTGGGACGAAAACACCCGCCTGCTGCGCCTAAGCCTGCCGCCTGAAGCAGCGCCGCTTTATGGTGAAGTGGCAAAAGCGCGCCTAAGCTCATTGGCGACATCGCTAAAAGCCGAATTTGAATTTGTCACCAGTGATCAAATTTAGGGCAAATTTTCGTTCAAGAGGAATTTATGTGCGTGGCGTCTAAAGCCAGGCGTGGGCTTTAGAGCGCTACCAATTTAATATTGCCTGCCTCAATTCCATTTTGTGTGACTGTAACAACCGCGACCTGACTGCCGTCAAAAATGATAGCAAATTCCGCTTCTGTTCCCACAGCGCTGCCTTCTGCAGGTGGCATTTCTTCCAATTCTAGCAACGGCTCAGACGAAGGATCACTGAGTTCACTTGCTATATAATAAATTTCAATCGAGTCTTCATTTTCATTAAAATCAAGAATTTGTGCCGTATCGCTGCTTTCATTCGCGATTACCACAAAGGTATCATCTCCGCCTCCACCTGTGGCTATATCCTGGCTCTCAACAACAATGGCATCATTGCCCGCACCGCCATCAAGAATGTTATGGCCTCCCCAGCCAAATATCGCATCATTGCCTGCACCGCCACTGAGCGAGTCGTCGCCTGCACCGCCATACATAAAGTCATCGCCTGCACCGCCCTCAAGAGTGTCGTTGCCAACCTCACCATTCATCGCATCATCGCCATCACCACCTTTCAGCAGGTCATCGCCAGCCCAGCCGAACATAATATCATGCCCTTCACCGCCATCGAGAGTATCGTTGCCAGCCCAGCCATCCATCAGATCATCGCCCAAACCGCCAAACAGAAAATCGATGCTGTTCCCGCCATCAACCAGATCGTTGCCGTCATCCCCGAAGATAAAATCGGTACCATTGCCCCCAAAAAGTTGATCGTCACCCCATTCGCCCGCCAAAAAGTCATCCCCATTGCCGCCATTTATGGTGTCATCAGAAGGCTGGCCACTGTTTGGCGTTTCAGAGTTACCCGCGTCACCGAATAGGACATCATGGCCTTCGTCGCCTTTGATAAAATCGCTGCCAGAACCGCCAACTATCCCATCATGGCCCAATCCGCCGTCAATCTCATCATTCCCACTGCCGCCGTCAATCTGATCGTTTCCGGCATTTGCATGGATCGTATCATCACCATCCAAACCGTTGATGCTATTGTGCCCAGCATCGCCAAAGATAATATCATCGCCGTTTTGTTCGAAGCCGGTTTCTAAATCTGCTGTATCACTGGAAGACGCATTTGCGTTTTTATCTTCATTGTCATCGTCGTCAAAATATCCCAAATTTTCGACAGCGATCCAGCCAATGGCTATTGGAAGCAACATCAGTAAGCCAAGCATGATTTCTCTCACTACTATAAATAAAATATATTTAAGGATCAAAAATATACCCTTACAGGTATATCAAATCAAGTCGATGACATCGTCCCATAACATTAGCGAAACAATCCATTTCAAATAGGTTTATTGATCCACTATCTTGCTGTTTCTGTGATTAAGTTACATCAACCCTTACCCGTCACAGGATTAGAGCAATCAATTAAAAAGTGTCCAGAGCGAATAATGGGCTGCGAATCGACCCGTCATGAAACAACCTTTAATGTCATCAGTGGGGTTAAACACGCTCCGCAACAATTTCATCAAAGGCTTGATTGATCTGGCTCATACGCCGCTCAGCAAGTTTCACCGCCTCTTCCGGGACGCCGCGGGCAATCATTTGATCTGGATGGCTTTCACGCGCCAAGCTCTTCCAAACCGATTTTATTGTTTCAAAACTATCGTCCGGACTGACCCCTAAAACTATATATGGATCTGGAGCTTCATCCGTCACATACCGGGCACGCAGCATGCGAAATTCGCGGCTGGTAAGGCCAAATATTTCCGCAACAGTTTCCAAAAATACATTTTCACTGGGATGATAATGTCCATCAATGGTCGCAATATGGAAAAGTCCATCCAGCAAATCTTTCAAGATCTGATTGCCACGGCCAAACATCGCACTGATCCGCCGAGCGTAAAATTCATAGCCAGAAACATCCTGACGGGCCAGATCAAATACGCGGGCAGCTTGGGTCATTTGTGACTTTGGAATGTAAAATACCTGCCGGAATGCCGTGACTTCATCCTTGGTCACCACGCCATCTGCCTTGGCCATTTTTGCCCCTAGCGCAATCACTGCAATCGTAAACCCGACAGAACGTTCGGGCGGGGTGCGCAAGCGGTCAAAAACCGCCGAAAGAGCTTCGCCTTTTGTAAGTGCTTCAATGGCTTGTGATATGCGTGTCCAAATTGACATGGAATGAGCTTAAACTGATCCCATCCGATTGTCAGCGTGCAATCAGAGAAATTTCTGCAAAAGAACCAAATCCAACCATCGGTCAAATTTACGCCCCACCTGCGGCAAGACTGCAACCTGCGTAAAGCCGAGCGATTTGTGAAATGCGATACCTGAAGGGTTTTCCCCACTCACCCCAGCCCAAAGCGTGTGAACACCGGCAGTGCGGGCATGGCCCATAAGGGTTTGCATCAATCGCCGCCCAAGACCGTAGCCCCGCGCGCGCTCTGCCAAAATAATCGAATGCTCCATGGTGCGCGAATATCCAGGACCACCACGAAATTGGAAATAGGTATTAAACCCCATTATCCCTTGGCTGTCCTCTGCCAAAAAGAACCCCCTGTCATCCCGATTGCAATCCTGGATCTGTTGCTCAAGCCCAGAAATTGTTTTTTGCTCGGATGTAAACGTGAATGCACTATCACGGATAATAGGGTTCCAAAGTTCGGCAATGGCTTTAGCGTCATCAGGTGTGGCTAAACGTATGGCTATCTCAGACATTTCATGCCCCAAGGTGTATCAATTTCAATTTCAAAAGATGGCTGCTCGGCATATTCCACAACCACACGGGGATCTTTGAGCAAACCTTGTAGAAATTGCGCGAGCTTGTCATGGCTAGGATGGTTGATTTTTAACTCTCGCAGGCGGCAACCTTGATCAGGCAAGCTTCTTGCAGGAGACGGCAGATCTGCCCAGTCGATCAATGCCGGAGCGCAACCGTCGAGCGGCAAACAGCCATTTTCGGGCACTGTTATCTGCCATCTGATGTCACCGCGACGAACCTCAACCATAGGCCCTGTTCCAGCCAAAGCACGCGGTAAATCAGTCTTTGGCTCATTGGTTTTACAAATCCAATTGGTCGGCCGTGGCGGTCCAGAAAACCGATCAAGATTAAACCACCGGCAACGTGGCACTGCGCCAGAGGAAGGGTCAATAGCAATCACTTCAAGGTAAATATCGCCTAAACCAAGCAATCTGTTGTGGGTTGCAAAAAGAGGATGCTTACCACCCGCCGCCATTGAAACGCCCAGCGTCGTTTCAACATAATCCACCCCTTCCCCAAGGGTTTCCGCAGCTATGGCAATATGGTCAAGCGTCAGCATAGGCAATTTTATCCACAACTCCTGACCTTAGCGCAATTGAAAATCGCCCTTTTCAACTCATAAAGAGCGCAATTCTCTGCAGCTTAAGTCACGCGCGCCTTGATCTTAAACTCAGCCTTATCCCATAAATTACCCTGCATAATTTCGGTTAAAATTTCACACCCGGCCAGAACATCATCCCGATCCAAATACAGCGGTGTGAACCCAAATCGCATAATATCTGGTGCCCTAAAATCACCAATGACACCGCGCTCAATAAGCGCCTGCATCGCAGCATACCCATGCTCAAAGTGAAACGAGACCTGAGAACCGCGTTCAGCTGGGTCTCGGGGTGAAGCCAGCGTGAGCATTGGACAGTTTTTTTCGACAGTCTCGATAAAGAGCGTACTTAATTCTATCGAACGTTCGCGCAAATCAGCCATGTCTACCCGATCCCAAATATCGAGTGCAGCCTCAAGGCTGGCCATAGCAATCACCGAAGGTGTGCCCACACGCATTCTCTCAATACCTTCACCTGCTGCATAGCTTGGCTCAAACGCAAACGGGGCCGCATGTCCCAACCAACCGGACAAAGCCGGACGGGCACGGCCCAAATGGCGTGGAGCCACGTAAATGAAGCCCGGCGCGCCGGGGCCACCATTCAGATATTTATAAGTGCAGCCGACGGCAAAATCAGCCCCGCACCCCATTAGATCAACCTCAAAGGCCCCTGCGGAATGCGCTAGGTCCCAAACCGTAAGCGCCCCGACCGCATGCGCCTTGGCCGTAAGGTCGCGCATATCATGGCGCCGCCCTGTGCGGTAATCAACTTCTGTGATCAGCGTGACTGCGACCTCATCGGTAATATTCTTGGCAATATCTTCTGGGGCAACAACGCGCAACTCATGGCCAGCATTAAGCGACTTTATCAAACCTTCGGCCATGTAAAGATCTGATGGAAAATTCCCACTATCAGAAAGAATAACACGCCGATCGGGACGCATCTCAAGCGCCGAGGCAAGCGCTTGGTAGACCTTGATCGATAGGGTATCACCAACCACCACATGTCCGCGCTCTGCGCCGATCAACCGCGCAATCCGATCTCCAACGGACACCGGCTGCTGCATCCAACCGGCATTGTTCCAGCCGGTGATCAACATCTCGCCCCATTCACTTTCCATTATCTGGCTAACTTTTTGGACGGCAGCTTTCGGCAAAGGGCCAAGCGAGTTGCCATCTAGATAAATCATCCCTTGCGGCAGATTAAAATGTGCTTTTGTGTCGGAAAAATTGGTCTTCATACCTGACCCCCTGCAATATTAATTGTTTGCCCGTTGACGCTTGCGGCTGCGGGCGCGCAAAGCCAAAGGGCGGCCTGTGCAACTTCATCAGCATCAATTAATCTTTTGTGCAGGTTTGAGCCCACCATCATTTCCATTGCTTGTTCCTGAGAAAAACCACGTTTTTGGATCGCGTCAAGGTTTGCGTCGATAATAGGAGTATCAACATATCCAGGGCAAAGGGCATTAAACGTAATTGACCCACCAAGATATTCTTCTGAATAAGAGCGGATCAAACCGATGAGCCCATGCTTGCTGGCGGCATAGGCGCCACCGCCTTTAAGCCCTCTGATCCCCGCAATTGACGAGACGCCAATCACCCTGCCCCAATCGGCGGTTGCCATCGAGCGCATGGCTTCACGAATTGTGATAAAGGCACCATCAAGGTTGGTGGCCATGATTTTGCGCCAAAGATCCATTTCAGTTTTCTGCAGCGCCCGACCTTCGGCAATACCTGCGTTGGCAACACAAATTTGGATAGGCCCTCTGGCTTCCACGGCCTGGGCAATGGTGTCGCGCTGTGCGTCCTCATCCGTGACATCCATTGCCAGTGGATAAATCCGCTCATTAGCCACCTCTTCCAGCACCGCAAGCCTACGGCCGGTGATGGTGACGAGGGCCCCCTCGGAGGCCAAAGCGTGCGCAATTGCCAACCCTATTCCGGTCCCGCCCCCGGTCACCAAAGCATGTGCACCATTTAATGACATCGCAAATTCCTCCTGATCACAAAACTCATATCAATCCTTTAACAAAGCGCAAGCATCTAGGTTGCTTTGCGCGACAGTAATTTGCCACTTAAGCCTGTTCAAGCTTGGGCCAATGAAAGCCTTGGGACAGTTGCAAATAAATATAACTCTTACGAAAAGATCTAAAATCAGACCAATGGAGAATTCCGACACGTAAATATCCAATTACGGCATTCACATTTGCGCGTGTTGGCTGTAACTAACACCGCACATAAGATCAAATTTAAAAAATATTCGCGGAGAGAGTGCCAATGAAAATCGGAACGCCCAAAGAAACTCTTGTTGGCGAAGCACGAGTGGCAATGACCCCAGAAAGTGCGCTGCAACTGCAGAAACTTGGCCACGAATGCTTAATAGAAACTGGCGCCGGACAGGCTGCGGGATTTTCTGACGCTGTTTACAAAGATGCTGGTGTAAAGGTTGTTAAAACAGCGGCCGCCCTTTGGAAAGCCGCGGATACAATTGCAAAAGTCCGCCCGCCGAATGAAACTGAGGCAAAGCGGTTAAGCGATGGCAAGACTTTAATTTCATTCTTTTTTCCTGCGCAAAACGAAGAACAAATGGCGCAGATTGCAGCCAGAGGTGCCAGCGTGATCGCCATGGATATGGTACCACGAATTTCGCGGGCACAAAAAATGGATGCGCTTAGTTCTATGGCGAATATCGCCGGCTATCGGGCGGTGATTGAGGCTGGAAATAATTTTGGCCGGTTTTTCACCGGTCAGGTGACGGCCGCTGGCAAGGTGCCGCCTGCAAAGGTATTGATTGTCGGGGCCGGCGTGGCCGGCTTGGCTGCTATTGGCACGGCTACATCGCTTGGCGCTATCACCTATGCTTTTGATGTTCGTCCGGAAGTGGCCGAACAAATTGAATCGATGGGCGCCGAGTTTGTTTTTCTAGACTTTGAAGAGTCTCAGGCAGATGGTGCTGAAACCGGCGGCTATGCTGCGCCGTCCAGTCCAGAGTTTCGCGAAAAGCAATTGGAAAAGTTTCGCGAACTGGCCCCCGATATTGATATCGTGATCACCACAGCGCTGATCCCCGGTCGCGATGCACCCAAGCTTTGGCTGGCCGATATGGTCGCCGCGATGAAACCCGGATCGGTGGTGGTCGATCTTGCAGCTGAGCGGGGCGGAAATTGCGACCTGACCGTTGCCGATGAAAAGGTTATCAGCAAGAACGGTGTGACCATTATTGGATACACCGACTTCCCAAGCCGGATGGCGTCGCAATCCTCAACGCTTTATGCCACAAATATCCGCCATATGATGACGGATTTGACGCCTGAAAAAGACGGCAAAGTTAACCATGATATGGAAGATGACGTCATCCGTGGGGCCACGGTAACCCATGACGGCGCTGTCACCTTCCCACCGCCGCCGCCCAAAATTCAGGCCATTGCAGCCCAAAAGAAAGAGCCTGTCAAAGAGCCCACGGCCGAGGAAAAACAAGCCGCCGAGGCCGCCGCATTCAAAGATGCCACAAAAAAACAAGTGGGCATGCTGACCATAGGGGCGGTTTTGACGCTTGTCATTGGGGCCTATGCACCCTCCAGTTTCATGCAGCACTTTATTGTGTTTGTCTTGGCCGTGTTCGTTGGCTTCCAAGTGATCTGGAACGTAAGCCACGCACTGCACACTCCCCTTATGGCGATCACCAATGCCATTTCTTCAATCATCATTCTGGGCGCTTTGATGCAGATTGGCTCTGGTTCGTTTCTTGTGCTTTTGCTTGCAGCCCTGTCGGTCTTTATGGCCGGTATAAATATTTTTGGTGGTTTCCTTGTTACACGGCGAATGCTTGCTATGTTCCAGAAATCTTAAGAGAGGACGAAGACAATGGACATCGGATTTACAACAGCAGCTTATGTAGTTGCAGCTGTTCTCTTCATTCTCTCGCTCGGAGGTCTTTCCGGACAGGAAAGTGCAAAACGTGCGGTTTGGTATGGCATCGTGGGCATGGCCCTTGCCGTATCAGCGACACTAATCGGCCCGGGGTCTGGATTTTGGCTTTTGTCATTGGTCCTAATCGCCATTGGCGGCTATATCGGTATGCAATTGGCCCAACGGGTGCAGATGACTCAAATGCCCGAACTTGTGGCCGCCATGCACTCACTGGTTGGCCTGGCAGCAGTTTTCGTTGGCTTTAATGCGGACTTTGAAATCGAAAATGTTCGTGTCGCACTTGAACAGAGTAGCGAAGGCATCTCTGCCCTTACAGGATTTGCAGCTGTGGTGGCCAAAAAGACTGCCGTTGAAATTAACATTCTTCGGGTCGAGCTGTTTTTAGGCATCTTTATCGGCGCCATTACATTCACCGGTTCCGTAGTGGCTTACGGCAAACTTGCCGGCCGCGTAGACTCCAAAGCAGTGAAACTTCCAGGCGGTCATGCGTTGAACGCTGCAGCCGCTTTTATTTCAGTCTTTTCATTGATTTGGTATTTCAATTCAGGTGATTTCTTGCCGCTGGTCATCATGACAATTGCTGCGCTCTTTATCGGCTGGCATCTTATTATGGGGATCGGCGGAGCCGACATGCCGGTTGTTGTTTCGATGCTCAACTCTTACTCTGGCTGGGCAGCTGCGGCGATTGGCTTTTCGCTTGGCAACGATCTTTTAATCGTGGTTGGCGCTTTGGTCGGATCTTCCGGTGCGATCTTGAGTTATATCATGTGCAAAGCGATGAACCGCTCTTTTGTATCGGTGATCCTTGGCGGCTTTGGTGGCACAACCGGGCCGCAAATGGCTGTAGAAGGTGAGCAGGTCGCCATCGAAGCCGATGGTGTGGCCGCAGCGCTGAATGATGCCGACAGTGTGATTATCATCCCCGGCTATGGCATGGCCGTGGCGCAGGCGCAGCAGGCGGTCAGCGAGTTGACAAAGCGGCTGCGGGCCAAAGGAAAATCCATCCGTTTTGCAATCCATCCGGTGGCAGGCCGTTTGCCCGGGCATATGAACGTGCTTTTGGCAGAGGCCAAAGTTCCCTATGATATCGTGCTTGAAATGGATGAGATAAATGATGATTTCCCTGAGACTGATGTGGCGATTGTCATCGGTTCAAACGATATTGTGAACCCGGCTGCACAGGATGATCCAAACAGCCCGATCGCAGGAATGCCGGTACTGGAATGCTGGAAAGCGAAACAGGTCTTTGTGTCAAAACGCGGACAGGGCACGGGATATTCCGGCATCGAAAATCCACTGTTTTTTAAAGAAAACACACGGATGTTCTATGGCGACGCCAAAGAATCATTGAATAAACTTCTCACAATGATCGAGTGAGTTAAGCTCAGGTTAAAACAAAAACCCCACCCCTTAAAACCTATTGGGGTGGGGCGCAACTTTTAGATCTTTAAGTGCGGGTCGCGCGGATCAATTCTAAAATTTCTTGCGCTGCAGTGGGTATATTGGTTCCCGGACCAAAGATTGCCTTGACGCCTGCGGACTTTAAAAAGTCATAATCTTGTTGCGGGATAACACCACCGCAAATTACCAGAATATCGCCAGCATCACGCGCTTCAAGCACCTCGATGAGCTTGGGCGCAAGCGTCTTATGTCCGGCCGCCTGACTGGAAATTCCGATCACATGGACATCATTGTCAATCGCATCCTGCGCAGCTTCATCAGGGGTTTGGAAAAGCGGGCCAACATCGACATCAAAACCGATATCAGCAAAGGCGGTGGCAATAACCTTCGCGCCCCGGTCATGTCCATCTTGCCCCATTTTAACCACCAGCATGCGCGGCCGGCGGCCTTCCTCTTTGACAAATTGCTCAACTGACTGTTGGATTTTTTCAAACTCTGTGTCGCCTTCATAGGCTTTGCCATAAACCCCCGCTAATGTTTTCACTTCAGCGCGGTGGCGCCCAAACACTTTTTCCATAGCCATGCTAATCTCTCCTACGGTTGCGCGGGCACGCGCGGCCTCAACTGCGGCTTCGAGTAAGTTCCCGCCCTCTGCGGCACGACGCGATATTTCCTCAAGCGCCGCATCGCAGCACACAGCATCACGACCTTCTCGGATTGCATCTAACCGCGCGATCTGCGTTTCGCGCACCGCAGCGTTGTCTATATCGCGAATTTCAATGTCATCCTCTTGATCAAGTCGATACTTGTTTACCCCCACAATCACTTGCTCGCCGCGATCTATATTGGCCTGCCGCTGTGCTGCGGCCTCTTCAATGCGCAGCTTTGGCATACCGCTGGCCACGGCCTTGGTCATCCCCCCCATGGCGTCAACCTCTTCAATAAGCTGCCAAGCCGCATCGGCCAGATCGGCGGTTAGCTTTTCCACATAATAAGATCCGGCAAGTGGATCGACCACATTGGTCACGCCGGTTTCTTCTTGCAAGATAAGCTGAGTGTTGCGTGCGATACGCGCAGCAAATTCGGTCGGCAATGCAATCGCTTCATCCAAAGCGTTGGTATGTAGCGACTGGGTGCCGCCCAGAACAGCGCTCATTGCTTCATAGGCTGTACGTACCACATTGTTATAGGGGTCTTGTTCTTGCAGGCTGACGCCTGAGGTCTGACAATGGGTGCGCAGCATTTTTGAGCGCGGGTTTTTCGCTCCGAGGTCGGTCATGATGCGATGCCATAGTAGCCGCGCAGCACGCAGCTTTGCAGCTTCCATAAAGAAATTCATCCCAATGGCAAAAAAGAAAGAAAGCCGCCCTGCGAAGTGATCTACATCCATACCGCGTGCAATGGCTGTTTTGACGTATTCTTTACCATCAGCCAAAGTAAAGGCAAGTTCCTGCACCAAATTCGCCCCGGCCTCCTGCATATGGTATCCAGAGATCGAAATAGAATTGAACTTGGGGATTTCGTTTGAGGTATATTCGATAATATCCGCCACAATGCGCATTGAAGGTTCGGGCGGATAAATATAGGTATTACGCACCATAAATTCTTTTAGAATATCGTTTTGAATGGTGCCGGACAGCTTTGCTTTGTCATGCCCCTGCTCTTCTCCGGCGACAATAAAATTTGCCAGAACCGGGATCACAGCCCCGTTCATTGTCATTGAGACAGAAACTTGATCCAAAGGGATGCTATCGAAAAGAATTTTCATGTCTTCGACGCTATCAATGGCAACTCCAGCCTTGCCGACATCCCCGATCACCCGCGGATGATCGCTGTCATAGCCGCGGTGTGTGGCCAAATCAAAGGCCACCGAAACCCCTTGCTGGCCGGCGGCAAGTGCTTTTCGGTAAAATGCATTCGATGCCTCAGCGGTGGAAAAACCTGCATATTGGCGAATGGTCCAAGGACGGCCAGCATACATCGTTGACCGAACCCCGCGTACAAATGGCTCTTGGCCCGGTAAGCTGTCTATATGATCCAGTCCAGAGACATCTTCGGATGTATAAAGCGGATTGATATCAATACCTTCAAGCGTTTGCCATGACAGATCCTCTAGGCTTTTTCCACGCAGCTCTTTTTCGGCGGCCGTGCGCCATGACTGTTTACTATTTGCCATTTCTCTCTCCTCAGCGGGTCTGCAAGCTGGGCGCAGCGGCCCAGTTTGTAAAATTTTTCGTTTGTTTCGGCGCCCAGCCCTTCGCAAATGCCTCTGGCTGAACTATATCAAAGACAAAGGGAGTTCGTATGAAACAATTGATTTTGGCAGCAATACTGTCAGCGACCGCCGCAATCGGATTTGCCGATAAGCACGCTGATCTATTCCAGCCAGTGACATCAGAAACGGATCTAAAAACATTTGCATGGCAGAACCGTTTGATTGTTGTTTTTGCCAATTCAAAAGAGGACGTCCGGCTGCAAACCCAAATCGAATATCTAAAAATAGATCCGGCAGCTTTGACAGAGCGAGAAATCGTGGTTTTAACAGACTCCGACCCAGCAATGGACAGTCTGTTGCGGCAAAAATTCCGCCCCCGTGGGTTTACGCTTTTGCTCATCGGAAAAGACGGACAGGTTAAACTACGCAAACCATTTCCATGGGATTTGCGCGCACTGAGCCGGGCAATTGATAAAATGCCCATGCGCCGGCAAGAAATCAAAGCCAAGAAATGATCCCCTCTTGGGCGATGTAATCTGCGCCCGGAAATATGATATGATGTGGCGGGGGCCATCCCTATTCAAACTCCATTATCACATCATCCACGGCCAAACTGTCACCGGCAGCGGCATTGACGCGCCCTACAATCCCTTTGCGCTCGGCGCGTAGGATATTTTCCATTTTCATTGCTTCGACGGTGCACAAAGCCTGACCTTCTTCGACCTGCTGACCCGGTTCAACATCGATTTTAACCACCAATCCGGGCATTGGGCACAGCAGCAGCTTTGAGGTATCGGGCGGTTGTTTTTCCGGCATTTTATCGGCCAGTTCGGCCTGACGCGGGGTGCGCACATGCACTTTTAAATCCGCGCCCCGGCTGCGTACATGAAAGCCGCCTGGGATCTTGGCGGTCTTCATTACCAAGGGCGCGCCGTCCACCATCATTTCCGCCAGAGCCGTCCCGGGGGTCCAATCAGAGGACACGCGCAACTCTGCCTTATCGGCAAAGCGCACGGTAGAGCCCTGCGGATCCGCGCTGATCACAATCTCATAACGCTGCCCGCCTAGTGTGACCACCCAGTCATCACCAACTTTGCGTTCATGATTATCGAGCCGGCCCGATATTTTTGCACGGCGGATTTCAACCACACGGTGCATCGCCGCGCAGCTTGCAGCTATTTGGCGCAACATAGGCTCAGTCAATTGCGCGCCGGTAAATCCATCAGGATATTCTTCGGCGATAAAAGCTGTCGTAATGGCGCCGCTGACAAATTTGGGATGATCCATAACCGCGCTTAAAAACGGCAGGTTATGACCAATGCCTTCGACCTCAAATTGATCAAGTGCCAAGCGCATGTGTTCAATCGCCTCGGCGCGGCTTGGCGCCCAAGTGCAAAGCTTGGCAATCATCGGATCGTAATACATGCTAATTTCACCACCCTCATAGACCCCGGTATCGTTGCGCACAACAAAAGCGTCAGTGGCGATTTCAGCAGGTGGGCGATATCGGGTCAAACGACCAATAGAGGGCAGAAAATTACGATAAGGATCTTCGGCATATAGCCGGTTTTCAATTGCCCATCCCGTTAAGGTGACATCTTTTTGGGACAGTTTGAGCGCTTCTCCATTTGCAACCCGGATCATTTGTTCCACCAGATCAACGCCAGTAATCAATTCGGTGACCGGATGTTCAACCTGCAAACGGGTGTTCATTTCCAAAAAGTAAAAATTCTTTTCGCTATCGACAATGAACTCCACCGTTCCTGCACTGGTGTATCCAACGGCGCTGGCCAATGCGCAGGCCTGCGAACCCATTGATTTACGGGTTACTTCATCCAGAAAGGGAGATGGGGCCTCTTCAACCACTTTTTGGTTTCGCCTTTGGATCGAGCACTCACGTTCGCCCAAGTAAATGCAATTTCCATGCGTGTCAGCGAGCACCTGAATTTCGATATGCCGCGGCTGGGTGACAAATTTTTCGATAAAGATACGATCATCGCCAAAGCTGCTTGCTGCTTCGTTTTTTGACGATTGAAAGCCCTCGCGCACCTCATCATCACTCCATGCAATGCGCATCCCTTTTCCACCGCCGCCGGCCGAAGCTTTGATCATCACAGGATAGCCAATATCTTGGCTGATACGCACAGCTTCTTCTGCATCTTCAATCAGCCCCATATAGCCCGGAACTATGCTTACGCCTGCATCTTGAGCGATTTTTTTACTGGTTATCTTATCGCCCATGCTCTCAATTGCACCCTGCGGAGGGCCGATAAATGCAACACCTTCTGCGGCTAAAGCGGCGGCAAACTTTGGGTTTTCCGACAAAAATCCATATCCGGGGTGGACCGCTTGCGCCCCGGTTTCACGAATAGCGTTCAAGATATTTTCGATCACGATATAGGACTGGTTTGCAGCCGGCGGGCCAATATGCACTGCCTCATCCGCCATTTCAACGTGTAGGGCATTACGGTCTGCATCAGAGTACACAGCCACAGTTTTAATCCCCATCTTGCGCGCGGTTTTGATCACCCGACAGGCAATTTCACCACGGTTTGCAATCAAGATTTTATCGAACATAGGAAAGGTCCTTTTCAGTCACGATCAAAAGCTTCTGGGAAAGTCGATTGAATAAGTGGTAAGTCCAAGATCAGTTGTGCCTCATAACTGGCCGGATCAAAGGGCTCGTCATACGCTTTAACTTCGCGTTCAAATAGCCAACTTAAACGCCCCGCATCCAAATTTCCGCGCTCAAAGGGCTGATCCCAAAAATGCTCCATCAAGGCCCGAACAAACCCCGTATCCGCACGCCTATCTGCTGGTTTACGGTCTTTGAAGCGATCGCGCCGTACCAGTGGCGTGATCCCCTTGGGATTAGGGCGACGGATGGTGAATTGAAAATCTGTTCCCGGCAGCCGGCCGGGAAAGCCGCGGTGTTTTAACATTGCACACCCCGCTGGCTGCAGGTCTTTACAAAAGCTATGGTTTGATCTTTTTTCATCTGATGCCTCTGCGCCCGGATTGCGCAAAATGTTGTTGCGTCACAGCGGAATATTATCGTGCTTTTTCCACGGGTTTTTTTGCTGCTTGCCGCGCAGCGATGCAAACGCTCGGCTAACGCGGCGGCGGGTTGAACGGGGTTGGATAACTTCGTCGATAAAGCCGCGCTCGGCAGCGACAAATGGATTGGCAAAGCGGTCTTCGTAATCTTGGGTGTGCTGCGCGATCTTTGCTGCATCCCCTAGATCAGCGCGGTGGATAATTTCGGTTGCGCCTTTGGCACCCATCACGGCAATTTCGGCGGTTGGCCAAGCATAATTAAAATCACCGCGCAAATGCTTTGAGGCCATCACATCATAGGCCCCGCCATAGGCTTTGCGGGTGATCACGGTCACTTTCGGGACGGTTGCCTCTCCATAGGCAAACAGCAATTTAGCACCATGTTTGATAACCCCACCGTACTCTTGCCCGGTTCCAGGCAAAAACCCGGGCACATCCACCAAGGTCAGGATTGGAATTTCAAAGGCATCACAAAAGCGCACAAAGCGCGCTGCTTTTCGTGAGCTGTCAATATCCAAACAGCCTGCAAGCACCATCGGCTGGTTGGCTACAACCCCAACGCTTTGGCCTTCCAGCCTTATAAAACCAGTGATAATGTTTTTCGCAAATTCTTGCTGTAATTCATAAAAATCGCCCTCATCAGCTACTTTTAGAATAAGCTCTTTCATATCATAGGGAGTGTTGGCGTTATCCGGCACCAATGTATCGAGCGAAGGCTCAACCCGGCCAGGCTGATCAAAGAAGGGCCGCACGGGGGGCTTTTGGCGGTTGTTTAGCGGAAGATAATCCACCAACCGGCGCACTTCGGCAAGCGCCTCGACGTCATTTTCAAAAGCCCCATCGGCAACCGATGATTTTTTGGTATGGGTGCCTGCGCCGCCCAGTTCTTCGGCGGTTACCACCTCATTTGTCACCGTTTTCACAACATCCGGTCCAGTGACAAACATGTAGGAACTGTCTTTGACCATAAAGATGAAATCCGTCATGGCCGGCGAATACACCGCGCCGCCAGCACAAGGCCCCATGATCACACTAATCTGCGGCACCACACCCGATGCCAGAACATTGCGTTGAAATACCTCGGCATAGCCAGCAAGCGATGCCACACCCTCTTGGATGCGCGCGCCGCCTGAGTCATTCAAACCAATAACCGGCGCGCCATTTTGCATGGCCATATCCATTATTTTGCAGATTTTCTGGGCGTGGGTTTCCGATAGCGACCCACCAAAGACAGTGAAGTCCTGCGAAAACACATAAACCATCCGGCCATTAATTGTGCCCCACCCCGTAACCACACCATCCCCTGAAGGGCGCTGCTTTTCCATCCCAAAATCAGTGCAGCGATGGGCAACGAACATATCAAACTCTTCAAAGCTATCCTCATCAAGCAAAAGATCAATCCGTTCGCGTGCGGTGAGCTTGCCTTTGGAATGCTGCGCATCAATCCGCTTTTGGCCGCCGCCTTGGCGTGCCGCTTTGCGCCGCGCTTCAAGTTCATGCAAAATATCTTTCATTACCATGCCCCTTGCGTCTTTAACCGCCCTGATAGCGCGTATAAAATTTATCGCAAAGCATTTTTCGGCAAATTTGCAAATAATTGTAAATTACTTTTTGCAAACTTGCAAATTTGCTAACTCAATGAATTCGGTGTTTCATTTGCCCATTTGATCAAAAATTCTGGACAGCATGTCAGAAACTGAATACGAAGTACAAATGAGCAACATTCCCAACGCTCGGTTTTTTGACCATAGCACACAACCTCATATAGCAACGCTGATCATCCTTTCGAGTATTTCAGCTTTGGCATCACATATGTTTCTGCCCAGTCTGCCCCTGATGGCCGTACATTTCGAAAGTACTCCCGCTGTTTTGGGGCTCTCTGTTAGCATTTTTCTTGGTGCAAGTGCCATTCTGCAATTGGCGGCAGGTCCACTTTCTGACCTCTATGGCAGAAGACCAGTAACTTTATGGGCATTGGTAATATTTACAGTAACCAGTGCATTCATTGCCTACGCACCTAATATTGAAACATTTTTAGCTTTAAGAGCTATACAAGCAATTGCTGCATGCTGTGTTGTTGTCTCACGTGCAGTTGTGCGTGACACCACTGAAACAGCTGCTTCAGGATCTAAATTAGGCTATGTAACCATGGGAATGGCCCTTGTCCCAATGCTCAGTCCAATACTTGGTGGATTTTTGGACGGCTGGCTTGGCTGGCAATCCAATTTTTGGTTTCTAACCTGTATAGGTGCTTTGATTTGGTTAATCTGCTACTTTGATCAAGGCGAAACAGCACCGCCATCGACCCATAAAATTACCAGTCAATTTGCTGAATACGCCGAATTGCTTAAAGCGCGTCGTTTTTGGGGCTATTGCATATCCTCAGCCCTTGGCGCGGGTGCTTTTTTTGCCTTTCTAGGCGGAGGCCCTTTCGTTGGATCGGTGGTATTTAATCTAACACCAGAAGCCCTTGGTATTTACATTGGGGTGCCGGCAATTGGATATATTATTGGCAACTTTCTTTCTGGCCGTTTTTCAAGACAGATCGGGATCGATAGAATGGTGCTGTGGGGTTTGCTGGTCACTATGGCCGGGATGTCGCTATCCTTATTGGTAAGCTACGCTGGCTATGGCAGTGCGACAAGTTTTTTTGGCCTTATGACTTTTGTTGGCTTGGGCAACGGGATCACCATGCCTAATGCAACTGCTGGCATGCTGTCCGTTCGCCCGCACCTTGCAGGTGCCGCCTCTGGGCTTGGCAGCGCGATCATGATCGGTGGCGGGGCTGCCTTGTCAGCAGCCAGTGGTTTAATCTTAAAACCCGGAAGCAGCGAAATGCCCTTGGTCTGTCTGATGTGGCTCTCCGCAGCCGGCGGTGTGCTCTGCATCCTATATGTTCGCCGCCGCAACGCTACGCTACGCGACAAATAAACCTTGCCCCCTCTAGTTTGCAAAGTTAGAAAATTTATAAAGCTAATTTTGCAAAGGCCCACACCATGAGGAGACGAAAAATCTATGCTGGGGCAAAGCTGCGTGATCTGCGGCAACGGCTTTCGCTTACTCAGAAATCTTTTGCAGCAAAGCTTGGGGTGTCTCTGCCCTACCTTAATCAAATGGAGAATAATAACCGACCGGTCTCGAGCGCCGTTTTATTGGCGCTGGCGCAAGAGTTTGGTTTTGATGTAACTGAACTTTCAACAGGTGATAGCGAACGTCTTGTGAGCGATATGAGGGAAGCTTTGGCCGATCCTATCTTCGCAGAAACCCAACCGGCTCTGGCCGACGTGCGACTTGCCGCCTCAAACGCGCCGGTGTTAACACGCGCATTTTTAGAGCTCCATCGCGCCTACCGGCAAACCCAAGAACGCCTTATGTCGCTCGACGAAGCCTTGGGGCGGGACGATGCAAGGCTGCAGCCGAGCCCATGGGAAGAGGTCAGAGATTTCTTTCATTATTGCGATAATTATATAGACGCGGTGGACCGCAGCGCCGAAATTTTTGCCAAAGAGTGCGATGGGCCAGACTGGGTCAGAAACGCCGCTGAAGACCAACTTGAAAAGCACGGGGTGCGGCTGCGCTACGGCGATCACCCTGCGCTGCGCCAATTCGACACAAATAGCCGGACGCTGAGCCTTTCAGTGCACAGTAGCCCGCAAACCCAAGCCTTCCAAATGGTCTTGCAACTGGCTTTGATCACCCAAAACCCTTTGATTGAAGCAACTTTGGATCTTGCGCGTTTTCAAACCCACGAAGCCCGCGCCATCGCTAAAATAGGGCTGGCGAACTACTATGCAGGAGCAGCTCTGATGCCCTATGGGCTATTTCTTGAGGCGGCTCAGTCAGAACGCCATGATCTAGAGCGTCTCGCCACCAAATTTGGGGTGTCGGTTGAACAGGTTGCGCACAGGCTGTCGACATTGCAGCGCCCCGGAGCCAAAGGCATACCTTTCTTTTTTGTCCGTGTTGATCAGGCGGGTACAATCACCAAAAGGCACTCAGCCACCCGGCTGCAGTTTGCCCGCTTTGGTGGGGCTTGCCCGCTTTGGAATGTGCACCGCGCGTTTGAAACACCGGGCCGGTTTTTACGTCAACTGGCGGAAACACCGGACGGGGTGCGCTATATATCGTTGGCGCGCGATGTCTCGAAAGCGGGGGGATCTTTTGGCGCACCCGTGCGACGTTTTGCAATTGCTCTAGGCTGCGAGATTAAACATGCTAGCGCTCTGGTTTATTCAGATACGCTGGATATGAACAACCCCGATGCGTTTGAACCGATTGGCATATCGTGCCGTCTATGCGAGCGAAAGAGTTGCCATCAACGCTCTGTTCCACCACTTGAGCGCAATCTTTCGGTCGATCCGAACAAGCGCGATATTCTTCCCTATTTCATACGCTAAGCTTGTTGATCGGTTTCAATTTGAGCCTTTAGGATATGGCAGAGCAACGCCAAGTGATCCAGCGCCAAATAATCTTGTGAGCCAGCTTTTTCCAGCTGGTGTTTACGATCTAAAAACTCGCCGTGCGCCTTTACCAGACGGTCATAATAAGGGTCGTTCACCGCCGGCATTAATTCCACGGACTTAACGCGCTTTCTAAAAAGTTGGTCAAAGTTTAAAACATAAGAGAGCGTCATAACGAATTACCTTACAAGGTTTTAAAAAGATAAAACCACCATAGACTGAATTGTCGGTGGCATCTTTAGACAGTTTCGCAAAGCAAAGATTGCAATTTTAGAGATTGAGATTGCACAGTCTGACTTTGTCGCAGTCCTTTGACATAAAGATCTGCCCCTGACCAAACCCCAAAGATAATCAGTATCCAGCCGGCATGTTCCTTTAAGGAATTGATTGCAATAATTAAACAGAGCGTAGCGGCAAATATTATCGCTGTTGTTGCCAGTCTTTGGCAATCCAAGGGGCCGCATTGTTTTTTGCCAATGGCGCGCGGCCTAGGATATGATCACTGGCTTTTTCACCGACCATAATGGACGGGCCATTCAGGTTGCCGTTGGTGATTTGCGGAAAAACGCTGCTGTCGGCCACGCGCAATGCGTCTACTCCGATCACGCGGTTTTCCGGATCAACCACCGCCAATGGATCATCAGGGCGGCCCATTTTGCAGGTTCCGCAAGGATGATAAGCGCTTTCCACATGCTGTTTAATAAACGCATTCAGCGCTTCTTCTGTCCGAACCTGAGGCCCTGGCTGGATTTCATGTTTCACATAGGGCTGAAAGGCTTCTTGCGCAAAAATCTCACGGGTCAATCTTATTGCCGCGCGAAAATCAGACCAGTCTTTTTCGCTCGACATATAATTAAACAGAATTTTCGGCGGCTCAGCCGGATCGCCAGACCGCAAAGTCACAGACCCACGCGATGGGCTACGCATCGGGCCAACATGGGCCTGAAACCCATGCCCTTCAGCCGCAGCTTGACCATCATAGCGCACGGCAATGGGCAAAAAGTGATATTGCAGATCGGGGTATTCGACCCCAGCCGCCGATCGGATAAACGCGGCGCTTTCAAATTGGTTTGAAGCGCCAGGCCCGCGGCGCGCAAATAGCCACTGCGCCCCAACCCAGGCTTTTCCAAGAAGGTTCCAGTATTTATAGAGGCTGATAGGTTGGCTCGCAGCCATTTGAATATAGAGCTCTAGGTGATCTTGCAGATTCTGGCCGACGCCGGGACGGTCTGCAGACACATGAATGCCATGCTCTGCCAAATGTGCAGCCGGGCCAATTCCGGACAGCATCAAAAGCTTTGGAGAATTGATCGAAGATGCGGCGATAATCACCTCACGACGCGCCGAAATCGTCTCAATGCGGCCTGAGCGGGCAATCTCAACCCCAGTTGCACGGCCCTCAACAAGAACAATTTTTCGCGCGAGCCCACGAACAAGGGTGCAGTTTTGGCGTTTAAGGGCAGGCTTGAGATAGGCATTGGCCGCCGACCAGCGCCGGCCTTTGAAGATGGTGTGTTCCATCGCGCCAAAGCCCTCTTGCTGATGCCCGTTATAATCCTCAGTGACCGGGTATCCAGCCTGCCGCCCCGCTTCGACAAAGGCCGTGACCAATGGGTTGCTACGTTTGCCGCGGGTGACATGCAGCGGGCCGCCTTTTCCCCGCCAGTCCGGATCACCGCCATGACCTGCATCATCCCAATGCTCCATGCGCTTGAAATACGGCAAGACGTCCGCATAACTCCAACCATCTGCGCCCATCTCGGCCCATGTATCATAATCGCGTGCGTGACCGCGCACATAGACCATTCCATTGATGCTAGAGGATCCACCAATCACTTTTCCGCGCGGACAGGCCAGTTGACGCCCCCCCAGATGCGGCTCGGGCTCTGACCAATAGCCCCAATCATAGCGTGGCATATTCATCGGATAGCTTAAGGCGCCGGGCATCTGGATCAATGGACCAGCATCTGATCCACCAAACTCAATCACAATCACCGATGCACCTGCGGCGCTAAGACGGTCCGCCATTGCGCAGCCGGCACTTCCCGCCCCAACAATCACAAAATCCGCCTGCATGGTTTTCTCCACCAAATTTCGCTCGTCGATAACATGCGTATTTGATCAGGTAAATAAAAACTTAAATGGTCATTTAATTTTTTATCTTGCTCTCGAATTTTATTGCAAAACACAGCACAAAGCGGCACACCCACCCCATGCAACGCGTCAAAATACGAGACATCCGCAATGCCGAGTTTATCGAAGCCACTTTGCAAGCGGTGCATAAACACGGGCTTGGTGCGGTCACAATGAGTGAAATCGCTCAGGAAACCGGCGCGACTGCGGCCAGCATCAATTATTATTTTGGCTCTAAGGAGCGGTTGATGGAAGCAACCATGCGACATCTTCTGGGGCTTTTGCGTGCAGCAGTGGTGCGAAATTTAAACGCTGCAAGCAGCCCATTGGACCGGCTCTATGCCACTTTGGACGCGAACTTTGATGATCAGTTGTTTACGGCAGAAAAATGCAGCGTTTGGGTGCAATTTTGGGCTGCTGCGCCCTATGCGCCAGCCTTGGCAAGGTTACAGCGGCTCAACCGGGCGCGCGTGGCCAGCCATTTGCGGCATGATCTTAGGCCATTAATGGATAGGGATCAGGCCGTGACAATCCGGCAGACCTTGCAATCTTATATGGACGGTGTTTGGCTCAATACTGCCCAAAATGCTCTGGCGGTAAATCCGGCGTTGGCCCGCCGCGATGCTCGCGCCGTGCTTGATCTGTTGCTCGCATCGGATCAGTCGCCGCGCGGATAACGCTGTGCCTCTTCCAATTGATTGAGATCCATATGATTGCGCATAAAGCGCTCAGATGCCTGTTGTAGCGGTTGGTAGTCCCAAGGGTAATACCCGCCTTGCCTCAAGGCTTCATAAACCACCCAGCGGCACGCCTGACTTTGGCGCACTGCGGCATCGAATGCATCCAGATCCCAGCGCGCATCCACTTCGGCACTAAGTTGCGCAACAACCGCCTGATGCTCTGGCATGGTCGCCAGATTATTAAGCTCGTTCGGATCTGTCTCAAGATTGAACAATTGGTCAGGATCAATCGCACAGCGATTGAATTTCCAATCTCCCATACGCAGTGAAACCATGGGGGCGTATGAGGCCTCAGCGGCATATTCCATCATCACCGGGGTGTGACGCTCAGCGCCTTGGCCCAGCGGGACAAGACTTTCACCTGCGGTCCACGGCGCCACTTCAGCCATGTCCACCCCTGCTAGATCACAAAGCGTCGGGCAAACATCTATGGTCGATACTGGCACATCAACCACGCCCGGGGTCATGTCAGAACTGCTGATCATCAAAGGCACGCGCGCCGAGCCCTCGAAAAATGACATTTTGAACCAAAGACCCCGCTCTCCGAGCATATCCCCATGATCGGAAACAAAGAGGATATTTGCGCTTTGGCCCGTTGCATCAAGAACCTCAAGAATGTCACCAATTTTATCATCTAGATAGCTGATATTGGCAAAATAGGCCCGCCGTGACCTTTCAATCATCGTCTCTGTAATCTCGTAAGACCGCCAGTCATTGGCATCAAAAATGCGCTGTGAATGGGCATCTTGGTCCTGATAGGGCATGGCGGCCACTTGCGGCTGCAAATGCGCGCAATCGGCATAAATATCCCAGTATTTTTTTCGGGCAACATAGGGATCATGGGGGTGCGTAAAGCTCACGGTTAGGCACCATGGCCGCTCATCAGAACCCCGCGCCAGATCATAAAGTTTGCGCGTGGCATGGTGGGCGACCTCGTCATCATATTCCAGCTGATTGGTAATTTCAGCAACGCCAGCGCCGGTCACCGAGCCCATATTATGATACCACCAGTCAATGCGTTCGCCCGGCTTTCTGTAATCTGGCGTCCAGCCGAAATCAGCCGGATAAATATCGGTTGTCAGCCTTTCTTCAAACCCATGCAGTTGATCTGGCCCAACAAAGTGCATTTTTCCTGACAGGCAGGTATGGTACCCAGCGCGGCGAAGATGGTGAGCGTAGGTTGGGATAGAAGAGGAAAATTCCGCCGCATTATCATAGACCTGGTTTTTTGACGGCAATTGACCCGACATAAACGCTGCCCGCCCCGGTGCGCACAGCGGGCTCGCCGTATAGGCATTTGCAAACCGCGTTGATCGCTCGGCCAGTCGTTTAAGGTTCGGGGTGTGAAGCCACTCTGCCGGCCCGTCGGGAAACAGCGTACCGTTCAATTGATCAACCATCAGAATCAGTATGTTTGGTTTGCGGGTCATTTTGGGCCCTCTGAGGTGGTTGAAGGAGGGGCTGGGGTTAATCTTCGGCGCTGACCAGCTGTTTCACGCCAACTCAGAATGCTAATCGACGTCAAAATAATAGTTCCGCCTGCAATTACCCAAATATCTACGCCCTCAGCAAACACCAAAGCGCCCAAAAGCACAGACCATATCAGTTGCAAAAAATTAATCGGCTGGGTGACATTCACAGGGGCGGCAGCCAAGGCACGCGTCATGGCATAGTGGCCCAAAGTAGCTAAGCCTGCGACCACAAACAGAATCAAAACATCAAACAAGCCTGGCGGCACCCAAACCGACCAAGCCAAGGGTGCCAATCCCAGTGTTGTCACAAGCGACAGCATCACAACCACAACAGAGGCCGAAACTTGATCGCTGGCCCGCTTTGCAAGCAGATAAGAGCACGAAAAGAAAAACGCATTGGCCAGCATGGTCAAATGACCTGCGCCTACCTCGCGAAATCCGGGCCGTAAAATAATAACCACCCCAACCAATGCCACCATCACGGCCACCATGCGATCAAGAGCCAGTTTTTCGCGCAAAAATACCGCTGCGCCAAACATCACGCACACCGGTGTCAAATAACTCATGGCAGTGACATCTGCGATCGGTATTCGCGCCATGGCAAAAAACCACAATGTCACACCAATAGAATGCGCAGCCCCGCGCCCAACAAATACCCACATCAATGGTTTGGTGATGGCGCCGCGCTGCCAGCTGCGGCGAAATTCAGGGATCATTGGCACCAATAGCACCAAGCCCAGCGCATAGCGTAAAAAGGCTGCTTCAGCAGCGGGAACCCCGGTGCCAAGATACTTGACCAAAGCGGTGACACCGACAAACAGTAGTCCACTGAAAGTCATCCACAGAATTGCACGAATGGGCTGATCATCACTTGAAGCGCTCATCCCCCGAAAAGGCGTGAATTTATAAGGTTGTGCAAGTCTTATTGCGACAAAATTAAACCAAATGCGATGCTAAACATCACAGCTGCAATCCCGATATCCAAAACCTGCCAGGCGCGTGGCCTTGCAAAAAAGGGTGCAAGCAGCTGTGCGCCATATCCCAGAGTAAAGAAAAATACAAAACTTGCTAGGATCGCGCCAAGGCCAAAGACCTCTGGTTGTGGTGATTGCACTGCAATCGAGCCTAGTAAAATAACCGTATCAAAATAAACATGCGGGTTGAGCCAAGTCAGCGCCAAACAGGTCAGCACCGCAACCCTTAGGGTGCTAAACTCACCGGCCGCTTTAAGGCCCGTTCCGCCGCGCCAAGCCGAATGGAGACTTTTCGCGCCATACCAGACCAAAAATATCGCCCCGCCATACCGCATAACGTCGATTATAATAGGCACTGATTGGACAAACCGACCAAAGCCGCTCACCCCAAGATAAATTAACAGAGCATCAGAAAGAGAACAGGTCAGGCAAACAATGAAAACATAGCGCCGCAATAAACCGGCGCGCAGAACGAAAGCATTTTGAGCCCCAATCGCTAAAATTAACGATAAACCCAGACCGAAGCCTGAAAAAAAAGCCTGCATAAATTTCCCTGCGCCTTTTCAGAATACTAAGGCGCAGGTTAGTCTAGATCAAACTGATGCGACAGCCTTTAATTTGTGATCTTCGGGAACGGCGGCCACATACGAACCTGCTTTGGTGCTAGGAGCATGGGCTAAAAGGCCGCGTGCCAAGAGGTTTTTTAAACTGCGGTGAAAGGTTGGTTGTGTCATTTTAAATACCAATGAATGCGCTTTTATATCATCCGAGCGTGCGACTCCCTTACTATTCGCAATCACACTTTGAACCGCATAAAAAACATCTTTTTCATTTTGAGATAAATCTCCAAGTCCGAGATCACGCTCCATACCGAGCAACAGCGCGCGTAATTGTGCGACATTTAAGTATCTATGGGTTGGCAGTCCCATGATTGAAAAAAGCCCTTAGTATATTTTTTATATCCTTTTGTATATTATTTAGAAACTAATTGCAATATTTTTGCTGAGATGTTCTTAAAATTTCGTAGGCCATGCCAAAAACCACAAGCCAAAGCTATGATCTATCCACGTAGTGCATTTTTGGACTGCTTAAAGCTGCTCCATAACCTCGTCGGCGGCTTCAAAATTCGATGTGACCCTTTGCACATCATCATCATCTTCCAAGGCATCGATAAGCTTCATAAGCTTTTGCATGCCTTCGAGATCAAGTTCAGTGGTGGTGGTCGGCTTCCAGATTAGCTTGGTGGACTGGCTCTCGCCCAATTCGGCTTCAAGCGCGCTAGACACTTCATTAAGGTCTGTATCAAGACACCAGATGATATGCCCATCTTCAGAGCTTTCAACATCTTCAGCGCCGGCTTCTATCGCGGCCATCATCACCGTATCACCGTCCCCGACCTCGGCGCCATAGCTGACCTCACCTTTGCGTTCGAACATAAAACCAACTGATCCGGTCTCGCCCAGATTACCGCCGTTTTTGGAAAACGTAGATCTGACATTTGAGGCGGTGCGGTTACGGTTATCTGTCATTGCCTCGACAATCACGGCGACACCATTTGGACCATAACCTTCATAACGGATTTCTTCATAATCATCGCCATCTCCGGCTGTGGACTTTTTGATGGCCCGCTCGATCACGTCTTTGGGCACTGAACTTGATTTAGCTTCTTTCACGGCCAATCTAAGACGGGGATTTTTTTCCGGATCGGGATCCCCCATTTTGGCGGCAACGGTAATTTCTTTTGACAGCTTTGAAAATAGCTTAGAACGCGCAGCATCCTGACGGCCTTTTCGGTGCTGGATATTCGCCCATTTTGAATGACCGGCCATGGTCTCCTCCACTTCATCTTTTGTTTGCGTTCTCTATAAAACAGGCAACCGCCCGGGGGCAAGTCGCTATCCAACCCGCTCCTGCGTTCAGAGCGGCCAGATCAGCGGGATCATCACCGAAGAAATCAAGCCAATGCTGAGGTTTAAGGGAATGCCAACGCGCATAAAATCAGTGAACCTATACCCCCCGGGCCCATAGACCATCATATTGGTCTGATACCCGATCGGAGTGGCAAATGATGCAGAGGCCGCAACCATAACAGCCACGACAAACGGTCGCGGATCAACCCCCAAGGCCTGAGCCAGCGCAATCGCTATCGGGGTTACGACCACTGCCACAGCATTGTTGGACACCAATTCGGTTAGCACCGAGGTGATTAAATACAACATCCAGATCATTAGAATTGGGGGCATTTGCGACAGCATTGGCAAGAGCACATTGACGATCAATTCGACCGCGCCAGAGGCTTGTAAGGCCGCGCCGACTGCTAACATCGCAAAAATCAGTGTAAGTAGCCGGCCATCGACAAATGAGAAAGCCTCATCTGCATCAATTGCACGCAAAAGCAATACCGCGGCCACGGCCAAAACAGTTAGCAAGAATATTGGCGCCACCCCCAGTGCTGCCAATCCAACAACACCCAAAAGTGCCCCGACTGCCACCGGCGCGTGACCGCGCCGATAGGCCCGGGCGGCAGGTCGGGATACATCCACGAGCCCCATCTCTTGTGCAAGTCTTTGGATATCTTCGTTGGCGCCTTCCAACAGTAAAGTATCCCCAACCTGCACCACTAAATCATCAAGCTGTCTGCCAATGCTTTGGTTGCGCCGGTGCACTGCAAGCGGATAGACACCAAAGCGGCGCCTTAGCCGCATTTGGCCCAGCGACCGTCCAACCATTTTGCAACCCGGCGTGATCAGCGCCTCAACGGTCGTTGTTTCAACCGCCGACACCTGATCCACCCGTTTGAGGTTTTTATCTCGCTGCAGGCTGAGCAATTCAGCAATTTGGGTGCGCAGCACCACCCGATCACCCAACTTGAGGCTTACCCCTTGCAAATTACGGCGCAAAGAGGCGTCACCCCTGATAACATCAACCAAACGCACGCCATCCCGTTTGAAAAGCTCAACCCCCATCACGTCGCGGTCTATCAAGGTTGAATCAGGAGGGATCACCACCTCGGTGAAAAACTTCATTTGGGTTTTATCAGATAGCAAATTGGCCATACTATCCCGATGAGGAAGCAACAAAGGCGCAATGAACCGCAAATAGATCATTCCCCAAATCACCAAGATTACTCCTAAAGGGGTCACCTCGAATATGGTGAAACCCGCCAATCCCTCGGCCCGCGCCACCCCGTCCACCAATAGGTTTGTAGAGGTGCCAATTAATGTCAGCGTACCGCCAAGAATGGCTGCATAAGACAAAGGGATCAGCAGCTTGCTGGCCGAAATATCCAAGCTGCGCGCCAATTGAACGAAAACCGGGATCATCACAACAACAACGGGGGTATTTGACACTACAGCCGAGGCCAAAGCAACGAACCCAATCATAAGTCCTATTGCGCGCCGGGGGTGGTGCTTGGCCTGTGCTTCGGCCAGCGAAGTGAGCGCATCCAGCGCACCAGTGCGCACCAAAGCCCCCATCACAATAAACATTGCTGCGATTGTCCAAGGCGCCGGGTTGGACAGCACTGCGAGGGCACTATCGTATGGCAACACACCGCTGATCAGCAATACGGAAACGCCAGCGATTGCCACCACTTCGGTTGGATAAGTTTCGCGGAAAAACAGCACAAACATCACAGCAACAACTGCCAACGCCGTCAATGCGGGTAAAATATCAATTGTTTCCAACACTGCGCAGCCCTCTTTAGGCTATACTCGCAGTTTGCCGCCGGGGCGCAACCAAAAACATACCTAAAAGCATGATTAGCAAAGCGCCCCAGAACCAAAGGCCCGGGCGCTCACCCAAAAGAATAATGGACCAGAAAACCGCAAATACCGTAACCGCATAGCTCACTTGCGACGCAAAAACCGATCCTACTCGGCCAACCAGCCAAACATATGTGGTATAGACAAACACATGCAGCAGTGAGGATAAAAAAAGTGCATAATCGGACGCCGACCAAGGCTGCCTTAGGTCTATCCACTGGCCGCTAGCAAGGGTTGTAGGGAAGATTAAAATTACCCCTAAAATACAGGCGCCGAACAAGGTTTCCACAGGATCAAGTCCTTGAGTGCCATATTTCGCAACATAATTTCCCTCAAAGCCGTAAAAAAGTGGTGCCACCAATCCCAAAAGGATAAAGCCGATAGTGGCGCTTTCCGATAGCCGCGCCTCAGGACCGATGAGAATCAAAACGCCGATAAACCCTAACACCAATCCCCCTAACCGTCGGAGTTGAAAACGATCGTTCCCCATCATCAGGGCAATGGGAAAAGCAAACATTGGTACTGTTGAAATCAAAATACTCAATACGCCACCCGGCAAATAGATTGCGGCGGTATAAGACGCCGAATTAGGCAGAATTGTTCCTACGAGGGCAATTATCAGAAAAAGCCTGAGGGTTGCCGGAGTGATTTTAGGCCATCTACCTCGCAACGTTTGCACGACGCCCAAGAGGAAAGAACAGATTGCCAATTGCCAAAATATCAAACCAAAATGCTGATAACCAGTTGAGACAGCAATTTTTGTCAACGGAATGGTCATGCCCCAGCCGGCACCCATAGCCAGCAGTACTAAGAACGGCCATACTCGGGCGAGGGTCACGGGGTGTTTTGGGCCAAGCGGCCACCAACACGGATCATATTGACGTTTTGTGCCAGACCCGTAGCGTCATCCGTTTCCACATAAAGCCCACAAAGTGTCGCTTCGCCTGCCGCTGGTGTGAAGCGGGCCTTGGACATACCCGTGATAAACCGGCGCAGCGGCTCGGCTTTGTCCATGCCGATGACGCTATTGTAGTCACCACACATGCCAGCATCACTTTGATACGCGGTGCCAGAGGGCAAAATCATTGCGTCAGCTGTTGGCACATGAGTATGCGTTCCCACCACGGCGCTCACTTTGCCGTCACAAAAATGCCCGACTGCCATTTTTTCCGAGGTTGCCTCGCAATGAATATCAACAATGCTGGCTTGAATTTGCCCGCCTAGCGGATGACGGCGCACAACCTCATCCAGCGCACTAAAGGGGTCATCAAATGGGCGTTTCATAAACACCTGCCCCAGGACTTGCGTAACCAAAACCCGCCGCCCGCGGGCATCAGAGGCGATGTAGACACCCCGCCCCGGCGCCGATTTGGCAAAATTGAGAGGCCGTATAATCCGTGGCTCTTGCTCAATAAAGCTCAGCATATCTTTTTGATCAAAGGCATGATCACCAAGGGTGATACAATCAGCGCCCGCTTGCAAAAGCCCTTTGGCATGATCTGAGCTGAGGCCCAATCCGCTGGTGGCATTTTCACCGTTCACAATGACGATATCGAGCCTCAGCTCGGCGCGCAGACGGCCAAGATGCTCACTCACAGCCGCACGGCCCGCGCGGCCCATCACATCGCCCAAAAATAATAGTTTCATAACTTTCAGCCCTAGGGGTCAACGCCGCAAAGCGCAAGTAAAACTGATGTTAAGCAATCGAATATTTCGCTGCATATTTGATTGGAAAGTTAACTGAGCGCGCAATAAAGCAAAACTGATGCACCTCATGGTGCAGCTCATCCGCAATCTTTAGATCTGCACCAGCACGCAAAGTGATTTCTGGCTTGAGGGTTGCGGAAATAAACCGACTTGCGCCATTTTTGAGGGTTTCGCCTTGGGCAAGCGGAGTATCACAATATCTTTCAACAATAATACCGGCGTCTGAGGCCAAATGCAGATACCATAGCATATGACATGCACTGAGGGCCGAGATCAGCATATCCTCGGGATTATAAAGTTTCGGGTCCCCCCCCAAAAAGGAATCGTTCGAGCATTTTACCACAGGCTTGCCTGGACTTGCCATATCCCAACTGCGGTCATAAGAGCGATAACCCGATGTTCCTTCGCCGAGGTTTCCAGTCCAGGTGATGGTAGCACTATAGTCATGCACAGCGCTCATGATTTCGCTCCGGTCATATCGATAATCTCAATTTCAGTCACGATCATGTCCAAAGGTTGATCCGTGGGCTCAAGCGGCAAGGCCTCGGCGACCTGATCTGCATAGGCAAAGCCGATCGCCAATGTTGCACGCCGATTGCGTAAAAGTTCAAGCGTTCGGTCATAAAATCCGCCCCCATAACCAAGCCGCCCACCGCAGAGATCAAAAGCGACCAGTGGAACAATCACAACTTGGGGTTCGAAAAACGCATCCACTGCAGGAACTTTTGCGCTAAAAGGGCCCTCTTTCATCTCACAGTCTGGTTCCCAGCGGGAAAATTTTAATGGCGCGCCTTCTGCTTGGATGACGGGAACCCCGACCCTGCCATGAGCGCTGGCTTCTGCCATGGCCGGTCGTGGATCAATTTCGGTTCGGATTGGCATATAGCCAGCCAGTGGCACCCCGCGATACCCCGCCAACACGGATGAAAGCAGCCCAGCGCCGGTTCCGCTATCGGCTGCATGCGCCAATTTACGGCGTGCAAACGCCGCCTTGCGCGCCGCTGCTTTCAACTCTTCGAGCCGGTTCAAAACAACACCAGCGCAGCCAGCCCGAGAAAGGCAAAAAAGCCAACAACATCTGTGACCGTGGTCACAAAAGCGCCTGACGCGAGCGCTGGATCAATCCCGATTTTATCAAGCAAGATCGGCACACCGGTTCCGGCAAGCCCTGCAATAAGCAAATTGAGCACCATGGCCAAGGCGATCACATACCCAAGTTGCGGGGATCCATACCAGATCATACCGATGACCCCCATCACCACGGCAAACACTGCCCCGTTGATCAACCCAACCAAGGCTTCGCGTCGAATAATGCGCAAAAAATTGGACCCTGTAAGGTCTTTGGTGGCAATGGCGCGCACCGCAATGGTCAGACTTTGGGTGCCAGCATTGCCGCCCATTGAGGCAATAATTGGCATTAAAACTGCCAGCGCCACAAACTGCGCTATCGTCGCCTCGAACTGCGCAATGACCAAGGATGCGGCCACAGCTGTGACCAAATTAACCGCCAGCCACGGAAACCGCTGGCGTGTGGTTTCCAGCACCGTGTCGCTCAGCCGGTTGTCACCGACCCCGGCAAGCCGCAGAATATCCTCTTCGTGTTCTTCATCAAGCACAGCCATTGCATCATCAATTGTGATAACACCGATAAGCCGACCATCTGCACTGATCACTGGCGCTGAAATAAGGTGGTACTGATTAAACGCATAGGCCACATCTTCTTCGTCTTGGGCCGCCGGTATGGTGCGAAAAGTTTCTTCCTTGATGGACATCAGCGGCATGTCACGCTGCGACGACATCAACCGGCCAAGTGTAACGTTGCCGATCGGATGTATTTTGGGATCTACAAGGATCACATGATAGAACTGCTCGGGCAGTTCCTCTGCGTTTCGAAGGTGGTCAATGGCTTCGCCAACGGTCCAATACTCAGGTGCAAACACCACTTCGCGCTGCATCAAACGGCCGGCGGAAAATTCCGGATAGGTGAGGGATTGCTCGACAGCGATACGGTCACTGTCATCTAAAGCTTCAAGGATCGCTTCTTGCTGAGGTGTTTCCAAATCTTCTAAAAGATCGACAACCTCATCGCTTTCCAGCTCTCGCACCGCACCTGCTAGCACCTCGGGTGATAGAAGCGTAACGACCTCTTCGCGCAGCCCTTCGTCAAGCTCGGCCAGAATATCGCCGTCAAATTCGCGGTCGTAAAGCGCAATAAGCCGGCGGCGGTCATAAGCGGTGATTTGTTCTAAAAGATCGGCCACATCGGCGGCGTGCAGCGGTTCAATCAATGTGATCAGTTGATCTCGGTCCTGCACTTCGACCGCATAAAGGATGGCTGAAACAGCACGGCGGTCAAGTACATAGGCAGCCACATTTGCATCATGATCTGGCGCCATTAAGCTGTCTTGGTTTTGCATGGTAGGACCTTTCGCACGTTGCGACCTTGATACTAACAACAGTTACAAAAAAACAATGACAATCCCCTAGTTTACGGGACCAAAGATGATCTTTATGGTAAATTCGCTGACATTCACAAGAAAGCGCATTTAAACCATGGCTGCAAGCACCTGCGACAAACTTTTGCTCGGGCAAACCCTGCGCTTCATGGACAACCCTTTTGAACAAGGCATAGAGGCTGCCACGCAAACCAACAGCAAGGGCGGTATTTTAATCAGGGAGGGAAAAATTAAAGCCATCGGTGCGGGCGATGAGTTGCGCGCGGCTCACCCTCAGGCCGAAGTTATTGAGTACGGCGACAAACTGCTGGTCGCGGGTTTCGTCGACGCGCATGTGCATTATCCGCAAACTGCGATTATCGCCAGTTGGGGCAAGCGGCTGATTGACTGGCTGAACACCTATACATTTCCAGAAGAAATGCGCTTTGATGATCCGCACTATGCCGCGATGATTGCCGAACGTTATCTGGATTTAGCGCTGTCGCATGGCACTACGGCTTTCTCCAGCTACTCCACCATCCACCCGGTCAGTGTTAGCGCGCTTTTCGAGGCTGCCGCCAAACGCGGCCTGTGTGTGGTTGCGGGTAAAACCTGCATGGACCGAAATGCCCCCGAAGGCCTGTGTGACACGCCGCAATCAGCTTATGATGACAGCAAAGCACTGCTGCAGAAATATCACGGCAAGGACCGGTTAAACTATGCCATCACGCCAAGGTTTTCGCCCACCTCAACACCCGAACAGCTTGCCGCATTGGGTGCGCTTTGGGCTGAGCACCCCGAATGCTTGATGCAAACCCATCTGAGCGAACAAGTTGATGAGATTGAGTGGGTGCGCGCCTTGTTTCCAGAGGCCCGCGATTATCTGGACACTTATGAACGTTACGGCCTGCTGGGCGCGCGGGGTGTTTATGGCCATGCGATTCATCTTGAGCCGCGCGAAAAAGACCGCCTTAAAGAAGTTGGCGCAGCGCTGGTGCATTGCCCAACTTCAAACGCATTTATTGGCTCTGGCCTGTTTGATATGGGCGGGCTTATGACAGCAGGCCAGCGCATTGGATTAGCCACTGACACTGGAGGCGGGTCCAGTTTTTCGATGCTGCGCACCATGGCTAGCGCCTATGAGATTGGCCAGTTAAACGGCACCGTGCTGCATCCTGCCGAACTGATGTGGCTGGCCACTACGGGATCGGCCAAAGCCCTGCACCTTGATCCGCAAATCGGCACACTTGATCCGGGTAGGTTTGCAGATATCGTGGTATTGGATCTGCAATCAACTCCGGCAATTTCTCAACGCGCAGTTCGAGCCGATGACCTATGGAGCGCATTGTTCCCAACCATTATGATGGGCGACGACCGCGCCATTAACGCGGTTTGGGTACAGGGAAATTTGGTAAAGACGCCCGCATAGCACTGACGTTATCCGTCATTTCCTCGGCCCGAAGTTGACCGCTTCCGTTGTATGCGTTCTATGAATGACCGATTTCTCGTGCTAAGGTCAGCGCAAGGTTACACAGTTGCTTAGTTATTTTCCGCTAGAGAATTTTATAATTTCATAACCAAATATTTGACACTTTCTTATGAAAACGTATCACCAAGACGGCAACCACAGAAAAAGCGCCTTTTCCGGATTGCAGAAGGATTATGAGGCTGCGCGGCCACAGTATCCCCTAGCCGCGTTGGAGCTTATAAAGCAGCATTGCCGGTCACCAGGCCTGATTTGTGATATCGGTTGCGGCACAGGAAAATTGACACGGCAACTTGGCGCATTGTATCCCAATACCGAAATTCTAGGATTTGATATCAACGCAGATATGGTCTCCGCCGCTAAAAATGCGGGTGGCGCTGGAATATGCTATGCAGTTTGCCCTGCCGAAGACCTTCCTCTTGCTCAGCAGAGCGCAGATATCATAACTGTGGCGCAAGCGGTACATTGGTTTGACCGGCCTGCCTTTTTTAGGGAATCCTTGCGGATTTTATCCACACGCGGCGTGCTTTTCCTGATCGAAAACAATCGCAACTGGAAACGAAGTGTGCTTCTTGCCGGCTATGAGGATTTACTTGAAGAGCTGTCGCCAAATTACTCGCGGCTCTATCGCGGCTTTGATGGCGCGGGTGAGGCCAAAGAGGTAGGATTTAGCCAAGTAAGCACCCAGCGCTATCCTTGGGTGCGCAAAATATCGCCAAAGGGTTTTGAACAAATGGCCCGATCTTCAACCCACTATCAAGCAGCTTTAAAAGCCAACCCAGAGGCGACAGAAGCTGCGCTCAATGCGCTGCTTTCCGCATCCGGTGATGCCGATGGTCAGATCACTGTAGAGTATGAGATAAAAATTATTGCGGCAGCTTTGTGATCCAAACCTAAAATAGTTTTGATCACATCAGGTTTCGTGCCAACCGGTTTTGCTCGGCAATCACGGCTGGCAGGTCAAGCTTTGCAAAGGCATGATCGCGGATAATCTGTTGTCCTTCCACAAAGAGATGTTTCACCGTCATTGGGCCGGCAAGCAAAAGCGCGGCCGGGTCCCAGCTTCCGGCAGACTCGAGGCTTGAGACATCCCATATGGCCAGATCGGCGCGTTTGCCCGGTGCAAGCCTACCGCATTCGGGCCGGCCCAAAATATCGGCCCCGCCCCGGGTGGCGAGTTCCAATGCTTCGCGCGCCGACATGGCATCTGCCCCCAAGGACACACGCTGCAACAACATGGCTTGGCGCGCTTCAAGAATTAAATTGCTGCTGTCATTGCTGGCCGATCCGTCAACGCCCAAACCAACAGGTACCCCGCGATCTCGCATCTGCCGGATCGGCGCAATGCCTGATCCCAATCGGCAATTTGAGCAAGGACAATGGGCCACGCCGGTTTTGGTTTCTGCAAAAAGCGCCTGCTCTGAAGCGTCAAGTTTTACACAATGCGCGTGCCAGACATCTGGGCCAACCCAGCCCAGATCTTGTGCATATTGCCCCGGGCGGCAGCCGAATTTTTCTAATGAGTAATCAATATCTTCTTGGTTTTCGGCCAGATGCGTGTGCAGATGAACCGACTTATCACGCGCCAACAGCGCCGCCTCGCGCATCAAATCGCGGCTGACCGAAAAGGGCGAACACGGGGCAATTCCAACCCGAATAAGCGCGGACGGATCACGGTCATGAAAGCGGTCAATCACGCGGATGCAGTCTTTTAGGATGTCATCTTCTTTCTCAACCAGATCATCAGGCGGCAAACCACCATCACTTTCGCCGATGCTCATGGAACCGCGGGTGGCATAAAGCCGGATGCCAACCTCATGCGCCGCCTGGATGGTATCATCAAGCCGCGCGCCATTTGGATAAAGATAAAGATGATCCGAGCTGAGCGTACAGCCAGATAGGGCCAATTCAGCCAAACCCACCATAGCTGATACGCGCATTTCATCCGGACCAAACCGCGCCCAGATCGGATAGAGCGTTTGCAGCCATCCAAAAAGCAAAGCATCCTGCGCCTCTGGCACGGCGCGGGTGAGGGTTTGATAGAGATGGTGGTGCGTGTTGACCAACCCCGGCGTGACCACACAGCCGCACGCGTCAACAAGTTCAGCCGCTGGGCTTTGAGATGTTAGGTTGTGACCCAACTCGATAATTTCACCACCCCGTATGCGGATGTCAGCGCCGCGCAACTCTTGGCGCTGGTCATCCATCGTAAGGATATGATCGGCATTTTGAATAATGAGGTCTTGCATTTTATTTGGCTGCAACCGCATAGGGCGCAAGCAAGGGAAGGACTTCATCAAGCAGCTGTTGATTGGCGCAAGCCACCACCTGACCACCAAGATGCGCAGGGCCGCCCTGCCAATTCGTCACCACTCCACCCGCCGCCTCAACCACCGCGATCGGTGCCTGAATATCATAGGCGTTTAAACCCGCTTCGATCACCAAATCAATCTGCCCAGCGGCCAGCAAGGCATAGGCATAGCAATCAGCGCCATACCGCACCAAATTGGCACAATCAGCCACAGCGCGAAACCCTTGGTAATCTGCCTTGGTGCCGACCTCAGGGTATGTTGAAAACAATGTTGCTTGATCCAACTTATTGGCTGGCCGCGCCGCCAGAGTACGTTTGCCCAAAGGGCCATTATAGTAGGCTTGGCCAAACCCGCCGACAAACCGCTCGCCAATATAAGGCTGATCAATGATACCCAAAAGTGGGCCGGACTGATCAGACAGAGCGATTAAGACCCCCCATGTGGGAGTGCCACTGATAAATCCGCGCGTGCCATCAATAGGATCAAGAACCCAACTTAACCCCGACAGGCCAGACGATCGGCCGAACTCTTCGCCCCAAATTCCATCTTGAGGGCGCTTTGTCGCAAGAACGTCGCGCATCGCCTGTTCTGCGGCCTTATCGGCAGCAGTAACAGGGTCAAAACCTGCAGCATCCTTATTTTCCAAGGCAAGATCAGAACCCCTGAAATAGGGTAAAATGGCCTTTTTCGCAGCCTCGGCCATTTCGTGAGCCACAGAGATTAAGTCCGTTTGTTCATCCGCAGAGATGGGATTGCGCAAGCTGTTTGACACGCTCATGGACGCTTTTTGCCCTTTTAAAGATGCCTGACCCATATGCAGGCTGGTTTAAGCAACGTCACTCAGAACCCGTGCAAGATCAAACAAACGGCGACGTTGATTTTCTGGAATTGAGTAATAAGACCGAACTAAATCCAAGGCCTCTTTATCACCCATTAAATCCGCTGGAACAGATTCACTAGACCCAGCAGCTGCCACTTCCTGCTCAATGCCTTCAAAAAAGAAGTTTACCGGAACATCCATGGCCTCCGAGATGTCCCAAAGCCGTGACGCACTGACCCGGTTCGCACCTGTTTCATATTTTTGGATTTGTTGAAATTTTATACCAACTTGCTCAGCCAATTGCTGCTGAGTCATGCCAACCAACCAACGACGTTGACGAATTCGTTTACCCACATGTAGATCAACTGGGTGCGCCATATAATATTCCTTTTTGCTCCCCTCTTTTAATTAAGAGGTGTGTCATCGCGCGATCATCGCCCGATTTTGAAAATTACTGCGTCGCGCATCCCGTCAACGCAAATCGATCATATCAGAACCATCTAATCACGCAAGAGCTTAAAGAAACCTAAGCGAATCGCAGAAATATTTCGTTCAATTTTTGCGGGTATACTCTTGGGGTTGCAAAATATTTGGCTATTTGATTTCAATCTTGCTGATATTGCAGTAAATGCAGCAGCAAAAGTGAGTATAAAATGCAGGCACTTCAAGTCACACAGTTCGGGCAAAACCCGCAGGTTAGCACCATTGACACCCCAAAGCCGGCTTCAGGCCAGGTTCGACTAAAAATACTTGCCTGCGGCTTGAACTTTGCCGACCTTTTGATGATCAAAGGAACGTATCAGGACACCCCACCAGTGCCTTTCACGCTCGGATTAGAATTGGTGGGTATTGTCGACGCCTTGGGGCCCAAAACGTCAGGGCCAGCAATTGGAACGCGGGTCGCGGTTTACAGCGGCCAAGGCGGTTTGGCGCAATACGGCTGCTTTGATGCCACGCGGTGCCTGCCTTTGCCAGACGGCGTTCCGACCATTGAAGCCGCAGGATTTCAAATTGCTTATGGGACCAGTCATGTGGCTTTGTACTACAAGGCCCGCTTGCAGCCGGGCGAAACCTTGCTTGTGCTTGGGGCGGCTGGCGGCGTCGGGCTCACTGCGGTTGAACTGGGTAAGTTAATGGGCGCTAAAGTTATTGCTGCAGCCCGCGGCCAAAAACGGCTGGATATTGCGGCAGCCGCTGGCGCAGATCATTTGATCGATTCGGAAACCACAGATTTGCGTGAAGCGGTCAAAGCACTTGGTGGCGCGGATGTGGTCTATGACCCGGTTGGCGGCGATCAATTTGCCGCAGCTTTTCGCGCCTGCAACCCCGATGGTCGCATGATTGTCATCGGCTTTGCCAGCGGCACGGTGCCGCCCATAGCAGCCAATCACATGATGGTGAAAAACATCACCGTCCAAGGGGTGAATTGGGGCGGATATATGCGGTTTAAACCACAAGTGCTAACCGAAAGCCTTAGAACCTTGATCGATTGGTATCAGGCTGGACGGCTTAAGCCGCATATTAGCCATATAGTGCCCTTTGAGCAGGCCGTTGAGGGTTTGGATCTGCTACGCACCCGTAAATCTACGGGGAAAGTGGTGATCACACTTTAAAATTGTTCATGCTATGCGAAAAATTTATAAAACAACTGTTTTCTCGTCTTGAAACCCGCTATAGGTTTGCCAATATCTATTATAACGGATTTCGCATCGCGCGAGGTCTTCTGTATTAAGACGAACCGGAGGTTAAAATGGCAGAATATAAAACCGTACAATCCGCAGTCGGCGCCCGCGCTGCTGAGATTGACGAGGGCCTGCGCGCCCACATGAATAAAGTCTATAGCACCATGTCCATCGGCATGTTGATCACGGCGTTGGCCGCTTGGGCGATAGCTGGGCTTGCCACAACGACTGATCCAGCTCTGTCCGTTGGTACGATGAGAAACGGCACAATGCTAACCGGACTGGGTGTTGCTATATACACCTCTGCCCTGCGGTGGGTTATTATGCTTGCACCACTGGCGATGATCTTTGGCTTTGGCGCTGTGATGCAACGGGCCTCTGCAGGTGCTGCGCAGTTGTTTTTCTTTCTGTTCGCGACGCTGATCGGCGTTTCGCTCAGCTCGATCTTTATCTTCTACACAAGCTATTCAATCGTTCAGACCTTCTTGGTGACCGCTATCGCTTTCGCTGGTCTATCGCTCTGGGGCTATACGACCAAGCGTGATATTTCCGGTTGGGGATCGTTCCTGATGATGGGAGTGATTGGTATTTTGGTGGCAATGATCGTTAATATCTTCCTTGGCTCACCAGCGATCATGTTCGCAATTTCAATTCTGGGCGTGCTGATTTTTGCGGGCCTCACCGCCTATGATACGCAAAACATCAAGAACACCTATCTTGCGCATGCGCATCACGGTGATCAGGAATGGCTCGACAAATCGGCCATTCACGGTGCGCTGAACCTCTATCTGGATTTCCTAAACATGTTCCAGTTCTTGCTGATGTTCATGGGCAGCCAAGAATAGAGGCACTTACCTCATAATTCCAAAAGGCCGGACATAGCGTCCGGCCTTTTTTTAAGAGTGCAAAAGTATATGACAGTGTTTTTTCGGACATCGGCATAGCAATGGGCCACGTCATGTCCAGAAAAAACAAAAGCCGCCCAGATGTCTGCGCGGCTTTTCATAAAAACGATGTCGAAAAGGTTATTTGATTTTACCCTCTTTATATTCGACATGCTTGCGCACAACCGGATCATACTTTCGGACCACCATTTTTTCGGTCATGGTGCGCGCGTTTTTCTTGGTCACGTAAAAGTGGCCAGTGTCCGCGGTCGAGTTCAGGCGGATTTTAATTGTGGTCGGCTTCGCCATTTTTCATCTCCTGCGTCGGCCAAATGTCAGGCCGGTGAAATTCTATCCTGAAGCATGCCTTTTAGCGATGCTGACGCTACTGTCAACCATGATGAGGCAGAATTCGAAGCTCTCCCGCAGAAACCCTCAAAAAAGATGCGCGGAGAACCTATAAGCCGGATTCTGTCCCGGGGTTACCCCCCTTGGATGACCATTCCTCTGAACGCAGGATTGCCCCTGCGCCTCTAGCTGCCAACCCGAACCCTTGGGCCAAAGCAGCCCTGCGGTGATATCGGCGCACCGATCAACCCGCACAAGGTTCCTATTCGGCATTGCTCCCGGTGGGGCTTGCCATGCGGGCGCTGTTACCAGCCCCCCGGTGGGCTCTTACCCCACCCTTTCACCCTTACCCGTGCGCGCACGGGCGGTTTGCTTTCTGTGGCGCTCTCCGTCGGGTTGCCCCGCCCGGGCGTTACCCGGCACCGTCGCTTTGTGGAGTCCGGACTTTCCTCGAGCCTTACAGCCCGCGGCCATCCAGCCCTCCGCGCGCCTTAGGGGTTAATTGGCTTGGGTATGCTCGTCAACGCTTAAACGTTATTTCGTGCTGATCGCTTTGGCGGAAACCATAGCGTCGCTAACCTTCTGGCAGCGCCAAACGGAAGGGCAAAGGATCCCATGTGCAGGCAAAACCATCCCCATCCGGATCAAGCCCCAGCCAGTCACGTTTTGGGCCACCACGCTTTAAAAACATCTCTTGTGCAGCCGTTGAGGACGTATACTGACCACATCTATAGCGGTGATTATATTCGCTTACCAATCCCGAGCGTGGGTACAAAGGCGCGCCAACCGGATTGGATGTCAGCAGTGCATATTCAACAACATTTGGAATATCGGTGCCTGGGCGTACCGGCAGTTCAGTGGGTTCAATGAGAACGTATTGCATCCGGTTAATCGCCAAACGCTCGGCATCGCTTTCAATGGTTTGCCGGTTTGAGACCGCCTCAAAGTCATTTTCATCCGACAGCGCGATGCTTGTGGCATTTGGCAAGCTTGTTTCTTCCACCTCGGCAGGTTTTCTGTCCACAAGCGCTACAGTGTCTTCCAAAACATTGATGGTATCAGCAACCACAGCAATCCCCGCGGCCGTTGTATCCGCCAATTTTGGCGGCAAAGCCTCAAGCCCGCTTTCGGGTATCGTCGGCTCACAGCCGGCAAGGCCCAAAGCAACGCAGAATAAAACAACCTTTCGCATGCAAATCTTTCCTTTGCTCACGTTACACAGATGACCACCAATTGTCAGGTTTTGCGCTAAAGCCAGCAGCGCTTTCCAGTGCATAAGCGGTGTTCAACAAATCCCCTTCTTGCCAAGGCTTGCCGATAAGCTGCAAACCCAAAGGCAAGCCTTGTGCATCCAGCCCTGCCGGCACAGATATCCCGGGCAATCCAGCCAAATTAACCGTGACCGTAAACACGTCGTTGAGGTACATCTCAACTGGATCAACCTCGGCCATATCCCCAAGCCCAAAGGCGGCAGAAGGCGTCGTTGGCGTTAATATTGCATCTACGCCAGAGGCAAACAAATCCTCAAAGTCTTTCTTGATCAGAGCACGCACACGCCGCGCCCGATTGTAGTAGGCGTCATAAAAGCCGGCCGACAGAACATAGGTCCCGATCATAATGCGCCGCTGCACCTCAGCGCCGAACCCTTCGGCGCGCGATTTTTCATACATTTCGGTAATGCCATCACCGGCGTCCAGCTGCGCGCGGCGACCAAAGCGCACCCCATCATAGCGGGCCAAATTCGATGAAGCTTCCGCCGGCGCAATCACATAATAGGCAGGCAGCGCGTATTTGGTATGGGGCAAACTGACATCAACCACCTCGGCGCCGGCGTCTCGCAGCATCGCAGACCCGTCTGACCACAGCTTTTCAATCTCATCCGGCATCCCATCCAAACGATACTCTTTGGGGATACCAATCTTTTTGCCGCGGATATCTCCGGTTAGAAGCACTTCAAAATTTGGCACCTCTAGCTCGGCGCTGGTGCTGTCTTTGGGATCATGGCTGCACATCGCCTCAAGCATAATCGCGGCATCGCGCACCGATTTAGTCATCGGGCCAGCCTGATCAAGCGAACTGGCGAACGCCACAATGCCCCACCGCGAGCAGCGCCCATAAGTCGGTTTGATACCGACGATACCCGCAAAGGCTGCAGGCTGGCGGATTGAGCCACCCGTATCCGTACCGGTGGCAGCCAAACACAGATCTGCGGCCACTGCAGCAGCAGAGCCCCCGGATGATCCGCCAGGCGTAAGCTGTTTGTCACCTAGTTTCCAAGGATTAACCGCATCGCCGTAGATGGAGGTTTCATTGGAAGAGCCCATGGCAAACTCATCCATATTCAACTTGCCGATCATGACCGCGCCCGCGTCAAATAGATTTTGGCTTACGGTACTTTCATATTCGGGGCGAAACCCGTCCAAAATTCGGCTGGCGGCCTGACTGGGCACCCCTTTGGTGCAAAACAAATCCTTGATCCCGATCGGCAGGCCGCACATGGACGGTGCATGACCTGGGGCCAAACGGCTGTCGGCAGCTGCCGCCTGATCAAGCGCCAGCTCTGGCGTATGGTGGACCACCGCATTCAGCGCCCCGCCGCCCCCGGCGGCCCGCAAACAGGCCTCGGTTAGCTCTACAGAAGTTATATCTTTGCTCCGCAAAAGATCGCGGCCCGCAGCAAGGGTCAAGCTGTTGAGATTTTCCATTACTCGACCACCTTTGGAACCGCAAAAAATCCCTCACGCGTATCAGGTGCATTGGACAGAACATCCGCTTGCTGATCGCCGTCGGTAATGACATCCTCGCGGCGCTTTAGACGCTGCGGGGTCACTGATGTCATCGGTTCGACATCGCTGACATCGACCTCATTAAGCTCATTGATAAACCCAAGGATCATATTAAATTCATCTGCAAGAGCAGGCAGCGCATCCGCCTCTACTCTGATCCGCGCCAGTTTTGCAACTTTGGCCGCTGTAGCCGTATCAATCGACATCCGGAACTCCCAAAAAACCTGTTTAAATCCTTTACCCTTGCTGCCCGCCGCCTGCAAGCATATGGCGCCGATAAACCTCAATCATCCACCCCAGCATTGCGGCATTGATCAAATGCCATAAAAAATGCGCGCCCTGCGGCCAAGTTGTGCAGAGCTGCAAGTCTACGGTTCGAAAGCCCAATGACACAGATAAAAGCACCACCCCGCCCCACAGGCCGAGCGCCACCTGCGGCAACCTGCGCTGCAAACCGATTGCATAAACCGCAATTAAAATCGGCACTGGCATATATCCAAGACTGCTTCCCAACCCCTCAATATCTTTAAATATCCAAAACACTGCGGCTGCGTATGGAAAAAACAAAGCCAAGCCCACTAGGGACAATAAACGTGATAATTGCCAAAACTGCTGGTTGGCGAGATAAATATAATAAAGCACAAACAGCAAAATGGGCGTTACATCCACAACCGCCGCCCAACGTTGCGGAACGCTGTGAAAAAGTGCCGAACCCAAACCGATCGCTGCGACCAAAATAACCAGCGTCCGCGCACCCGAACCCGGCTGTGCACGCGGCCATAGCCAATAGGCCACCACCAAAAACGCACCGTTGATAACCAAATTAACCGGCTCAGCCAACAGCCCCGCATCCAAACGCTCACAATAGCCATCGACAAAGGCAAACCAGCCCATAGCCTTAATCCTTTTTCTTTGTTCAAATACTCCTGCCAGAGGCGAATTTAAAGCACTGGTTGTTCGCTGCATCTCAGGCTAAAGTTACTTGCAAATTGGCCGCAGCCCCCTCAGGCTCTGATTATCCTTTCTGCGCCAACAGGAGAGCACTATGAAAATAATTTGGCTTGGACATGCCTCTTTTCGCATCGAAATTGCGGATCAGATTTTATTGATTGATCCATGGCTCACGGGCAACCCCATGTTGCCCACTGACCGGCATCAAGAGGCTATAAAAGGCGCAACGCATATTCTTTTAACCCACGGGCACTTTGATCATATTTCTGACACGCTGCCACTGGCGAAAGAAAACAGCATTCCCGTTGTCGGACAATATGATCTCATTGGCCATTGGATGGAAACCGAAGGTATAGAAGGCATCGGGTTTAACAAAGGCGGAACAGTCTTGTTGGGCGATGTGGCAGTCACAATGGTGCACGCGGTGCACAGCTCCACTATGGGCACCGCTGAGGGCCCAAAATGCATCGGCAGCGAATGTGGCTTCATGATATCAGCCGAAGATCATACAATCTATGTCTCGGGCGACACCGACGTGATGGCAGATATGGCCATTTTCAATGATCTTCACGCGCCCGATATAGGCATCTTGGCATCCGGGGGCCATTTTACGATGGATATGAAGCGGGCGGGATATGCTGCAGCCAAGTTTTTTAATTTTAAAACCATCATTCCCTGCCACTACCGGACCTTTCCCATCCTTGAACAATCTGCAGAAGAGCTGGCGCGCGCAGTGCCCTCAGCGCAGGTTATCGAGCCTGAAATTCTTCAACCAATCACGCTATAAATCGGCAGTTTTACGGCCGGACGACACTCAACTCAAAAAGGAAAATACATGACAACCATTACACGTATCGCAACAGGTCAGCGCATGAGCCAAGCCGTGATCCATGGCCAAACTATCTATTTGGCTGGTCAGGTTGGCACTCCGGGCACATCGGTATCAGCCCAAACCCAAGAGATCCTAGAAAAAATCGAAAGCCTGCTGGAACAGTCCGGATCCGATAAGACCAAGATCCTCAGCGCCACCATATGGATGGCATCCATGGATAGCTTTGACGAAATGAACGCTGTTTGGGATGCTTGGGTCCCCGAAGGCCATGCACCGGCCCGCGCCACAGGAGAATCGGCGCTCGCCACACCAGAGCATTTGGTTGAAATTCTGATCATTGCAGCCAAGGCCTAAACCTGAGGCAGCGCTGCGGCTTAGTCACACCAGGTAACCACCTCATCGAGCCCCGCCCGATGGGTTCGAAATTTATTGGCCGAGTGATCAAGGTCTGCATAGCCAAATGAAATAGCGCATAAAATATCCCGGTCCTCAGGAAGGTCGAGCTTCTCGCGCACCACAGGCGACAAGCCTGCGATCGCAGCCTGAGGTATCGTGGCAATGCCCAGAGCCTGCGCGGCAAGCGTGAATGCCGTGACATAAGCTCCGCAATCAACTGCGCCGTAGGCCCCCAGTTCTTTTGGTGTGGTGATAATTGCCACATGCGGGGCACCGAAAAAGCGATAGTTTTCCATCATTTGCTGCAGGGACGCCGCGCGGTCCCCTTTGGTGACCCCAACCGCTTCATAAAGCTGCCAACCGCAGACCGAACGGCGGTGCTTATATTCACCGCTATAGCGCTGGGGAAAATCAATATCCGGCGACTGCATACCCTTTTGAGCCGCTTCTAATAGCGCTGTTCCCAAAGCAGCCAGGGTTTTTCCCCGACACACAGTGACTTTCCAAGGCTGCGAATTGCACCAAGATGGCACCTGCTGCGCTGTCAGCAGGATTTGCTCAATGACCTCTTTGGGGACAATCCCTGGCTCGAATGCACGGCACGAATGGCGTGATTTCAGCAATCCGTCTAAAACGTCATGTTCAGATTGATCTTGGGGCATCTGTTTCTCTCTTTCTGAGCTCTTCTAATATATCTTGGCGATCTGCGTCTTTTGGACGAATTTGCGCAGGGGCTTGTGGGGCCCATGTTGAAAACCGCGGTGCAGGGGCTGGTTGCAAATGTCCTTGGATGTGCTGCCAAATACCGCGCGCCGCCATATGCGGGTCTTTAGTGGACCCATCAGGCGACAGGACCGGTGCGACACAGGCATCCGTACCAGCAAACACCTGTGCCCAGTGATCTTGGGTCTGCCCGACAAAAATACCCGCAAGCCGCGCGCCTAATTCAGGCCAAAGGGATTTCTCAAACTGATTGAGAAAATCTACATCCTGATCCAACTCAAGCAGCTTCAAAAAAGCAGCATAGAATTTTGGCTCAAGGCATTGCACGGATATAAATCCACCGCCCTTGCACGCATAACAGCGGCTCCAATGCGGCCCGTCCAACGTGCTTTGGCCGCGCTCGGTTTTCAATCCGCCTGAGCTGCGCAAAGACAGCAGCAAAGCCATCATATGGGCCGTTCCGTCCACGATCGCCGCATCCACCACAGCGCCCTGATGCGTTTGCCGCGCATTGATCAAGGCGCTGAGCATGCCGACAACCAGATACAGCGCCCCGCCTCCAATATCACCCACAAGTGTCGGCGGCGTAAACGGAGGTTCATCTGGGTTTGAGGCGTACCATAACGCCCCCGTCAACGAAATATAGTTCAGGTCATGGCCGGCTTGCTGCGCGCGCGGTCCCGATTGGCCCCAACCGGTCATGCGCCCATAAACCAGACGGGGGTTGAGCGCCCCTATATCATCCGGTCCAAGGCCGAGGCGCTCCATCACACCGGGGCGAAACCCTTCAATTAAACCGTCAGCTGTCGACATTAGCTTTCGCGCTATTGCAATGTCTTCGGCAGATTTCAGGTTTAGGGCAATTGACCGTTTGCCGCGATCAAGGATATTCTCTGACGGTTTACCGGGGGTATCTCCACCCGACTTACGGTGAATGACAATTACTTCTGCGCCCAGATCAGCCAGCATCATAGCCGCAAAGGGCGCCGGCCCTAGCGCTTCAAATTCAATAATACGAAGTCCCGAAAGCATTTTTCACCTCGTGCAGTCTCATCTCATAGGTTTTGAATAAACCACTGCAAGGAGCAAGCAAAAAGCGCATTAGATAAACACTTCCCACCGACAAACCTTTCAGCAAGGCAAATAGGCGCTCTAACCTATGCACTGAAAGGGTGAACCCCTGTTTGTTAAGGTGCCAAAAGATTCGGCACGATCGTGACTAGGGAAGGTGCCATCCACAATAGACCCAAACCAACCATCTGGATGAATACAAAGGGAATCACACCGCGATAGATATGGCCTGTTGTTACTGATTTCGGCGCCACTCCGCGCAAGTAGAACAAGGCGAATCCAAACGGCGGCGTCAGGAACGAGGTTTGCAAATTCACCGCGATCATAATCGTTACCCAGAGGGGATCGAATGTTCCCCCATAAATGACCGGCCCCACAATTGGGATTACAATGTATATGATCTCGAGGAAATCAAGGACAAAGCCAAGAATAAACAGAACCAGCATAACGATCAGAAACACGGTAAATTCGTTATCGAACGATCTGAGGAACTGCTGGATATAATGCTCGCCGCCAAAGGAAATCACCACCAGATTCAAAACCTGAGATCCGATCAAAATCGCAAAAACCATCGAAGTCACTTTTGTGGTTTCGCGCACCACCGGGTTCATAACTCCGGAGCTGAAAAGCACCCAGCATGAAAACAAAAGTCCAAAGATTGCATAAAGATACGCTGCATAGGCAAAAAAGAACGCGATCCATGTTTCCGCCGACACCTCTTGGGTATTGATCCGCAGATCAAAATTAATTCCAAACAGGATCATGATTATCAACGCAAAGGTTGATTGGATCACAATTTTTCCGCTTCTGCCCTGATCATTAAGCTTGCGATAGGCCGCAAGCATGATCGCCCCTGCCGCCCCAAGCGCCGCTGCGGGTGTCGGATTGGTAATCCCGCCAAGAATTGACCCCAGCACTGCCACGATTAAAACCAAAGGTGGAAAAACCACTCGGATGAGTTCAATTTGGGCCAACCGGCCAACAGCGGACCTTGCCCCCAAAATCACCAAAATCACTGGTATTGCCAAAGCGGCCCACGCCATGCCCGAAGATGTCAACGGTGATATTAGCACGATGTCCGCCATTAGCATCAGCACAACACCAAGACCGCCCAGAAGCAATGGATAGGTGCTTTCGCGTGGCGATGCACCCCGCGCCGCGGCCAGAGTAATCGCGGCCAGCAATGCAAGTATCAAAACGCCTGATCCGATCGGGGGGGCGGATTTCACTTTTTCATCCAGAAGAATCTCAATTTCTTCTTCGCTCAACTTGACACTTTCCTTAACGCCGCCAGCCGCATCAATGTCGACCTGCTGCTGTATCGCTGCATCCCACGCCTCTTGGCCATGGAGCTCAATCATCGATGCCTGACATTCAGGGCTGACGTTGGTCCGCAGTGTCGCCTCTTCCCCGATATCTGAGAAGGTATCGACAATGACCGATTGGCTTCCGGCTACACCAGCAAAGTTAAACGCAACCGATCCGGCAATAAGTGCAGCAGGTACAAACAAAAACCATGTCAGTGCATGGCGCGCAGTTGTGCCACTTTCATTGGCCGCGCCCATGCTGACTGCAGGCGCTTTTTGGGGGTTCAAAAGAGCATAGATAAAGGCATAGGCGGCATAGAGGAATGCAAGCATTATTCCCGGCAAAAGTGCCGCCTGAAATAAAGATCCAACAGACACCACAGCCGGTTTGCCCAGGTAGGTCAGCGCGTCCGTACAGCCTGCAGCTTGCGCGCGCGCTTCCTGCGCGGCTGAATACAGATCGCCAGTCAATGTCCCCAATAGTACAATCACAATCGAAGGCGGAATAATTTGCCCCAAAGTGCCCGAGGCCGCGATCACGCCTGTGGAAAGTTCTGGCGAATAGCCATTGCGCAACATGGTCGGCAGTGAAAGCAATCCCATGGTCACAACGGTCGCGCCAACAATGCCTGTAGAAGCTGCCAGAAACGCGCCAACCACCACAACAGATACCGCAAGGCCGCCGGGAAGCGGGCCAAACACCCGCGCCATTGTGGTCAAAAGATCGTTTGCAATTTTAGATCGCTCAAGCGTGATCCCCATTAAGACGAACATCAAAACCGCCAGCAGTGTTTCAATCGACTGCCCCGCCAAAACCCGTTCATTCATACGGTTGGCAATGAACGATATCTTGCGGTTAAGAGCTGTTTGCCATCCCCCTTCAAACACCGGTTCAGCTATTCTAGGCAAATCCGGATATCGAAATACCGAAACAGTCTCTGGATTGATCCCCGAAGCGAGCAATTCAATATACATCTGCGAAGACGTATCGATCGCCTGATGAATGAGCAATCCCGCGCTATCAAGTACCGCAATAATACCAAAGGAAATCACCCCGGCACCGCCAATTGCAAAAGCCACAGGGAAGCCAGACAAAATACCGCCAAAAAGGCAGAAAAAAACAATGATTAGGCCAATTTCGACGCCATCAAGTCCAAATAACATATTCGTCTAAGCCCCTTTGTTTAATGCGTGCCTTCGACGGCGTCTTCGCCATCATCAAGGATATCTTTATCAAGGTATTTGTTTTCGCTGGCAGCGCCTTCTTTCCATTCAAGATAGGAGCGCATGAAAAAGGCCCAAGCGTGGATAAACACCATACCGGCAAAGGCCACCATGAGAATTTTGAAGAGGAAATAGCCAGTGAACCCGTTTGGTGAAAACCCAATTGTTTCAACATTCCAGCGCAAGGCGCGCGATTTCATCAACAGCCGCTCAAGCTGGTCGCTGGCCGAAGGTTTGGGAACGATCAGGTGCCGCCACATGAAAAACCAGCCATACATCCAGATCAGCACTGCCATCGGCATCATGAACAGCAGAGAACCGACCATATCGATAACTTTTTTCGTGCGGAATTTCACTCCGGCATAGATAAGATCAACCCGGACATGACCACCTTGAACAAATGTGTACATTGCGCAAAGCGTGACAACGATCGCATTATATAGTTTTAATTCCTCAGCGTACCAACTGATATCAAATTGTAATGGCACTCCGATGCTCAAAATGATGTCCGGCCGTGTGAAAATCCGTTGCATGATCACAATCAATACTTGTTGAAGGACCATGATCAGACCAGCCCATGCAAAAATACGGCCGACCGTATTTGCAAAACCCTCTAAAATCCTGACGCACCCCCATAAAAACTCGCGTTTGAAGGTGCCAATAACGAAAATCACTATGAAAAATGCAAAAACTGCGAAGAAAAACTCAACAGATGCGCCATAATAAACAAAGCGCATAATGGCCTTTTTGTCAGTCCAGTCCAACCAAAGCCCAGGATGGGTAACGGCATAACCGAAATTGTAAAACGCCATGACAAAGTTCTGGAAAATCCAGATCAGCCCACTGCCAAGCGCAGATAAAGCGTCCGATAGCCCGATAGTTGCTTCTTCCTGCATGTCTCCCCGCTTCTGCTGGTTTTTTTACCCAACTAAGAAACTGTAGGGCCTCTCACAAAGAGAGGCTCTACTCTTTTAGTTTTTAAAGCAGTTTAGCCACCCAGCACGCGCATACGCTGGCTCACATAATAGCCATCGGATTTGTTAATCCATGACGCTGATGTTGCCAGTGACGTCTCAAAGCTTTCGCGAATGGTTGCGAACAGGTCATCATCCATGTTCTCATCCATCACCTCGGCCGATGCTTTACCAAACGCATCCCAAACATCGTCTGAGAATTGCAGCGCTTTGACGCCTTGTGATTGCAGACGTTCGAGAGCTGCACCGTTGTTAGACAGTGTTTCTGACAGTTGGTAATGAGTAACGGCCATTGAAGCATGGCGCAAAATTGCCTGATGCTGAGCTGTCAGATCATTCCAAACATCCAAGTTAACCGAGGCAGCCAAACCTGATCCTGGCTCATGGAAACCCGCTGTGTAGTAGATTTTGGCAACTTCTTGGAAACCGGCACGTTCGTCGGCTTGTGGGCCAACCCACTCCAAACCGTCCAGAGCGCCAGAAGACAGGGCCTGATACAGTTCACCGCCAGGGATGTTTTGAACTGATGCACCCAGTTTGCCAAGCACTTTACCGCCCAGACCTGGCATCCGGAATTTCAATCCGTTGAAGTCATCGGCGGATTTAATTTCCTTACGGAACCAGCCACCGGACTGCGAACCTGAGTTACCGGCGAGAAGACCTTTAAGGTTGAAAATCTGGCCCAGTTCGTCATGTAATTGCTCACCGCCGCCATGGTAGTACCAGTTGGTCAGCTCTTGCGCGGTCCCGCCAAAAGGCACGGCCGTGAAATACGCATAACCAGGGTGCTGGCCAATAAAATAGTAATCCGCCGAATGGTACATATCTGCCTGACCCGATGATACCGCGTCAAACACTTCAAGTGCGCCAACAAGCTCACCCGGTGCTTTTTTGTCAATCGTCAATTGACCGTCTGACAACGCGCCAACCATCTCAACCATATAGCTGGCTGCATCATCCAAAACCGCAAAACCGCGCGGCCAAGACGTAACCATTGTCAGAGTCCGCTTGCCAGTTGCATAAGCCGGAGCTGCCAAAGTAGAGGCCGCTGCTGCGCCACCACCAAGAGCAGACGTTCTTAGAAAAGATCTACGATCCATGTATTATTCCTCCCAAAGTTCCAGAACGACTCTTTTACCGCTCTGATGATTATAGACTTAAGATGATATGCTCAAACTGCCAAAAGGCAATACCGATTAATACTTAAAGCCAAGTAATATCTCTAAAGTCTGGTCGAAGCACGTAAGACTCTCCAACAGCTTTAGCACTTTGCAAGAGTGTTTTTTCCGGTCGCAAGACTTGAATGATTTTTTAAACAGAAAATTTGGCCTACCAACGGTCATAAACTGTCAATTTTTACCACGACCCCAATGGATTTTCCGTTGCCGGGATTTCAGTATTGTGTCAATGCAATCCAAGCGAATGGCTGAGCAGGAAATCCAGTCGCTGGAAAAACCTCTCATTTACGAGAATATATGCGAAAAAAGCAGAATTGCGGAACTATGTTAAGCAATCCACTTCGTTTTTACTACTTCGACGGCCGCGCTGGCCAGATGATGACGCCTCAAAAAAGAAGCGGATGCAAATCCTTTAGGCAATGATCTATGGCACGGTTAGATTTTTTTCGTCTACGATTATGACGGTACAAATTTGATCAGCACGCGACAAACTGAGACGATTAAAAAAACTGGAAAGGTCTAACCGATAGTCAACTCATACCAAAGGTTGATAAACTCATTCGTATTTCTCGCCCAACACCTGCTCAAAAGCCTGTTCTTCATGCGCTGGAACATGAAGGTCTACAAGGCACTGTCGGCGGTCAATAAAGAGCTTCGCCGCCAGTCTTGATTGGTTTTAGGCGTCAAATACTTTTTTTGCTGCTCGAAAACATTCAAGCGCTTGCGGTACGCCGCAATAAATTCCGATCACATGGATAATTGCGCGCACTTCGTCTTGGGTCACGCCGTTGTTAATAGCGCCGCGCAAATGCAATTCCCATTCGTGCATTTTGCCCAGCGCGCCAATCATCGAAAGGTTCATCATCGAGCGTGTTTTGGCATCTATGACATCATCGCCCCAGCCAAAGCCCCAACACCATGCGGTCATTGCTTCTTGGAATGGACGGGTAAACTCATCGGCAGCTGCCAGATTGTTTTCCACATACTCAGCGCCCAAAGTTGATTTGCGCTGCTCAAGACCTTTTAGAAAAAGGTCTTCATCAAAAACTGCCATTTTTTGCTCCTTTGCACGATAACACTTCGGCCGGCTCGCTTAACACGGACGAAGTTAACCCATCCCTAAGGGTATGCCAATTGACTACTGTAAAAATCACAATTGCAAAATAAACAAAGAAGAACTAACGCTAATGTATTCGGTCACAGAGT
>CBFHXE010000007.1:0-26543 GCA_965659715.1 uncultured Paracoccaceae bacterium
CCGCCTTGAATAATCCAAACGTCTGGGTGGGCAGCGTAGTAAGCCGCAGAGAGTACCGTTTAAACCGGCTTGACCCGAAAATATGCTTATGGTTGAGTGATTGTAAATTAGTTCAATTTAATTACAGGTGACTCAATGAGCCTTTCAATTGGCGACGTAAAGAAATACCTAGAGTCCGCTGTTACACGCCAAGGTTTCAATCAATGGATGGCCCCTGAAATCATTGTAGCGCAAGCCGATAGACTTGAGTTGAAGATGCCAATCCGGGTCGAGATGACACAACATCATGGTTTTGTACACGGCGGTTGTGTGGCCGCGTTTGCCGACACCGCGGCAGCGTGGTCGGCTGCGCTTGCTTGCTGCAAAGACGTTGTGACCCACAACTATTCGGTTCAGCTCTTGGCGCCTGCCCAAGGTGAGAGGCTGCGCGCAATCGCAAAGCCGGTCACGGTTGGTCGTTCGTCGGCAACAATTGACGTCAAGGTCTTCAGTGTGGATGACGAAGGCAGCGCGAAAATCTGTGCGGTTGTGCTCGCCGGAATTTCCATTTTGGGAAGCCCAAAGAAATAGGCAGGGCTTATTAGCCACAGTTATAATATTTATGTCTTTTTCTCTCCGAGGTTAATTAATGGACAATGAGCTTACATATGTGGGCAAAACAGTATCAAGCCCGTTCATTCGCGCTCCGAAGAAGAAGCATTTCATCATCATGGATGTCACGCCGTACGTGGCAGCGGTGGCAGCGCCGTGGTTGTTTTTCGTTTTCGGTTGATCCAGCCTTTAAAGGCATTTGCCTTTAAATTTGCGCCCTATTTTTTCTCTGGAAAAATACTCTGGGGGTATGGGGGCAAGCCCCCAGATATGAACTTTCTCTCGCTGAGTATTTTAAGCAAAACTTATAATGCCCGCCAGCCAATGTCTCGGCGTAAAAACCCCTCAGGCCAATCTATTTGATCTGCCAATCCATAGGCTTTGTCGCGGGCTTCTTGCAGGCTTTTGCCGCGTGCTGTGAGGTTTAAAACCCGTCCGCCAGCTGCTACAACGTTTGTCCCATCTTGCTGGGTTCCAGCGTGAAAGCAAATTTCAAATGAGGTCTCGGGAAGGTGTCCTAGCCCTCGGATCACGCTGCCTTTGTCATAGCTTCCCGGATATCCATTTGCTGCCATAACAACGGTCATTGCGTGGTCGTTGGCCCAGTTAACTTGGGCCTTTTCCAGTTCTTCATTGGCGGTGGCCAGCATTAGGTCAAGCGCCTGTGCGCCGAGACGCAACATCAACACCTGACATTCAGGATCTCCAAACCTGACATTATATTCCACAAGACGCGGCTCATCGTCTTTAATCATCAAACCGGCGTAGAGCACGCCTCTATAGGGGCTGCCGCGACGGGCCATTTCGGCCACTGTTGGCTCAATAATCTCTTTAAGCGCGCGCTCAGCAATCGCTGGTGAAAGTACCGGCGCTGGAGAATAGGCGCCCATCCCGCCAGTGTTGGGGCCAGTATCACCTTCGCCCACGCGCTTGTGATCTTGAGCCGTGCCAATCGGCAGCACTGTTGTGCCATCGCACAGCACAAAGAATGAGGCTTCTTCGCCGTCCATAAACTCTTCGACGACAACTTCGGCGCCGCTTTGCCCGAACTGTCCGCCGAACATATCATCAATGGCCTGAAGCGCGGTTTCCACCTCCATCGCGACAACCACGCCTTTGCCCGCTGCTAACCCGTCAGCTTTGACCACAATTGGGGCGCCTTGCTCGCGCACAAAGGCTTTGGCAGATACGGCATCGGTGAAATGCCCATAGGCAGCAGTGGGCGCTCCAGCGGCCTCGCAAATCTGTTTGGTGAAATGCTTGCTGGCTTCAAGTTTTGCCACGGCCTGATCGGGGCCGAAGGTCAAAATGCCCGCGGCGCGCAAGGCATCGGCAACACCGGCGACCAAAGGCGCCTCGGGGCCAATAATAACAAAGTCAATCGACCGCAACTTGGCATAAGCCACGACGGCCGAGCCGTCATTGATATCCAAATCCACGCATTCAGCGATGGTTTGCATCCCTGCATTTCCCGGAGCAACAATGAGATGATCGCATTTTGGGTTTTGTTTGACTGCCCAGGCCAGCGCATGTTCACGTCCGCCGCCACCCAAAATCAAAATATTCATCGCCTCCTCCTCTTGGCCTTTGCTTGCCCGCGTTCTAAGCTGAGCGTGCACAAGAGGCAAGTGAGGTAAGATGTCTGATTTGATCGATGATCCCAAAGACGGATTGAATGATCCCGAATTCACGATTTCGGAAATTTCAGGCGCTATAAAACGCCTCATTGAAGGTGAGTTTTCTCATGTGCGATTAAAGGGCGAAATCGGGCGGGTATCTTTTCCGCGCTCTGGCCATGTTTATCTAGACCTTAAAGACGAAAAGGCGGTGATTTCAGCCGTCATCTGGAAAGGCGTTGCCGCACGGCTGCAAATCCAGCCCGAAGAGGGGATGGAGGTGGTTGCCACAGGCCGGGTGACGACCTTTGGCGGTCAGTCGAAATATCAATTGATCATTGAACAATTGAAGCCGGCGGGCGTCGGCGCTTTGATGGCAATGCTTGAAAAGCGTAAAGCCGCTTTGGCAGCCGAAGGTTTGTTCCAAGCCTCGCATAAGAAACAAATTCCCTACCTGCCCGAGGTTATTGGTGTTGTCACCTCGCCGTCCGGCGCGGTTATTCGCGATATTTTACATCGTTTGCGGGACAGGTTTCCGCGCAAAGTGCTGATCTGGCCCGTTGCGGTCCAAGGGGACCGCTGCGCCCCCGAGGTGTCCTCTGCCATCGCCGGCTTTAACAGATTTTTGCCAGGAGGGTCTTTGCCGCGACCTGATTTGCTTATTGTTGCGCGCGGGGGCGGCTCGCTTGAGGATTTATGGGGGTTCAATGAAGAGGCGGTTGCCCGTGCGGCCTTTGCCTCCAATATCCCGCTTATCTCGGCCGTAGGCCATGAAACCGATACCACATTGATTGATTATGTGGCAGACCACCGGGCGCCAACCCCGACCGCTGCGGCGGAACTGGCTGTTCCTGTTCGTCATGAGCTTCTGGCGACGCTTGAAAGCCAAGAGGCGCGCATGAGCCAGGCCATAAGCACGGTTTTAACCACCAGAGGTCAGCGTATGTGGGATGTGGCCCGTGCCTTGCCGCGGCTTGAGACCTTATTAGAAAACCCGCGGCAGAAATTAGATCATCTCGCGGATCGGCTTCCCGCAGGGCTTAAATTGGCGCTGCAGCAGCACCGGGTGAAGCTCACCCAGTTTTCCGGAAGCCTTCGACCAGCAGCTCTAAAAAACATTATCGTGGTTGCAAAACAACAGATATCGGCGCTTTCCCCAAGGCTTGAACCGGCCTTGCTGCGCGGAATTGATGTTCGAAAAACGGCTTTCAAAAATACCCAGAAAAGGTTATATATCAGATCTTTAGAGCGTGTTTTGGTGCAAAACCGTAAAGATTTGGACCAGCTTGGCAAACGGCTCTCTGACACCGGCCTTCGCCATATTTCCCAGCTCAGCGAGCAACTCAATGCGCTTGATCGATTGCGCGAAACATTAGGCTACAAAGCCACCCTAAAGCGCGGTTATGCAGTTGTCAGAGCAGACCAAAAGGTTGTGACAAGCAAGGATCAGGCGGCCAAATCTGATAGTCTCGAAATTGAATTCAAGGATGGCAGGATAAAGCTGCGGGGCGGCGGTGGGCCCAAATCGGCGCGCACGAAGGGCTCACCTGATCAAGGCTCTTTGTTCTAAAGGCCCATACTAGCTGTCATCAGGCCACCTAACCCAATCCCTGGTCTGCTGAGAACGGCCTAGGTCCTTATAAGAGCGACTGGTCAAAATGCTAATTTTTCCGCGAGTCAACGCATCCGTCGGGTTCTGTGTCGTTTTTAGCCTCGCGTTTTGACGTAGAGTATAGATAGAGTGGTTTAAATTTGTCAGCGGAGCTATAAATGGCATTGGATGATCGCAAAGGCGTTTGGAAATCAGGCAAAGGCAAAGGGCGGCGCACACCCAAGGGGCGGCAATACGATGACGCAGCCCTGAACGAGGTTCGTTTGCTTTTGCAGGGCCGTGGAAGAGATCGGGATTTGCTGATTGAATTTCTGCATTTAATCCAAGATAAATTTGGGCATTTATCGGCATCACACTTGCGGGCTTTGGCCGAAGAAATGCGTCTTTCCATGGCCGAGGTCTATGAGGTTGCCAGTTTTTACGCCCATTTCGATGTTGTCAAAGAAGATGAAACACCGCCGCCGGCTCTGACTATTCGCGTGTGCGATAGCCTCAGCTGTGAGTTGGCTGGATCGCACCAGTTGCAAAAAGCGCTTGAGGATGGGCTTGATCCAACGGAAGTGCGGGTTTTGCGGGCGCCTTGCATGGGCCGCTGCGATACGGCGCCGGTTTTAGAGTTAGGCCATAAACATATCGATCACGCGACACCCGAAAAGGTAGAGGCGGCCATTGCTTGTGGTGATACGCATGCCGTTATACCAGAGTATGAAACATTATCAGCTTACCGAAGCGGTGGCGGCTATAAGGCTTTGGCCGATCTGCGCAGCGGTGGCGATTGGCAAGAGGTGCAGGAAAAAGTTCTATCCTCTGGGCTGCGCGGTCTTGGCGGCGCTGGCTTCCCATCGGGTAAAAAATGGGGGTTCGTGCGCATGAACGAGGGGCCGCGCTACTTAGCGGTCAATGGAGACGAAGGCGAGCCGGGCACTTTTAAAGACCGGTATTACCTTGAACGCACACCGCATCTTTTTCTTGAGGGAATGTTGATAGCAGCTTGGGCTGTCGAGGCCGAAAAAGCTTTTATCTACATGCGTGATGAATACCCTGCCGTGCTTGCTATTTTGGCCGAAGAGATTGCTGCACTTGAAAGCGATGGGTTGGTCGCGCCGGGCTATATTGAACTTCGGCGCGGTGCGGGCGCTTATATCTGCGGCGAAGAAAGCGCGATGATTGAAAGCATCGAGGGCAAACGGGGCATGCCGCGTCACCGCCCACCTTTTGTCGCCGCAGTTGGTATTTTTGGCCGCCCGACCTTGGTGCATAATGTCGAAACCCTTCATTGGGTGGCGCGCGTGTGCCGTGAAGGTCCAGAGATCCTGTCATCAGTGGAAAAAAATGGCCGCATAGGTTTGCGCAGTTATTCGGTATCCGGCCGGGTTAAAAAGCCTGGCGTTCACCTTTTGCCTGCCGGATCGACAATTTCGGATATTATTGCTGCTGCAGGCGGAATGCTGGATGGGCATGAATTCAAAGCCTATCAACCCGGTGGCCCATCCTCTGGCCTGCTGCCTGCGCATATGAATGACATTCCGCTTGATTTTGACACATTGCAACCGCACGGCTCTTTCATCGGCTCAGCAGCGGTTGTTGTGCTGTCTGATCAGGATCGGGCCCGCGATGCAGCGCTTAATATGCTACGATTCTTCGAAGATGAAAGCTGTGGGCAATGTACCCCTTGCCGTGTCGGCTGTGAAAAGGCCGTAAAGCTAATGCAGTCAGAGACATGGGATCAAAACCTGCTGGAAGATATCAGCGCGGCGATGATTGATGCGTCGATTTGCGGTTTGGGACAGGCAGCGCCTAATCCAATTCGGCTGACCATCAAACACTTTGCCAACGAAATTTAAGTCGGCATCAGAGCAGCTTTTTTAACTGATGCATTTCCTTACGGACATGCTTTGGAACGGTGCAGCCCAATTGCTGTTGCTACAAATCCAGTTTAATCAGTAGTATGCCATCTTTAACGGGCATACGAAAAAGTATAGATATCCAACAGTACTGGATTTAGAGGCGCAGAATGGCATTTTTCAAGAAACTTAAAGCCAGGCTGTTTAGGTCTTCTTCCAAACTGGAAGAGGGCTTGGACGCAATTGTCGAAGATGGTGGCGCTCAAGAGGCCCAAACCGAAGTTGATGCCAACGAGCCGGACATAGCTCAGAGCCAAGAGCCGCAAAGCCCGCCAAGCCAAGAGGCCCCAGCCGACGAAACTCTAGCCGACGAGCCCCCTTCGGACGAACCCGTGATTGACGCGCCCGCTATGGAAGAGCCTGTGATTGAGGAAACGCCGCATCAGCCGGTTGAGGTCGAGCCGGCAGAAAATATCCCATCCGAGCCCATTCAGCCCGAGGACCCAGAGCCAGAGGCATCCGAAGAGCCCACAAAAGCTCTGCCAAAAAGCGATGATAAAGCTGATCCGGGGTTAATCGGCAGATTGATGGGACGCCGTGCGCAGGCGCCTGTGATGCGCCGGACGCTGGATGATGATATGCTTGAGCAACTGGAAGAGTTGCTTATCGCTTCGGATATGGGGGTGGACACGGCGCTGCGTGTGACGGCAAATTTAGCCGAAGGCCGCTATGGCAAAAAACTGTCAGTTGAGGAAATCAAGCAACTGCTTTCGGATGAAATAACCCGGATTATGGAGCCTGTGGCAAAGCCATTGCCAATTTATCCAAAGAGGCCTCAGGTGGTTTTGGTTGTGGGCGTAAACGGGTCAGGAAAAACCACAACCATCGGCAAGCTGGCAAGCCAGTTCAGAGCCGCTGGAAAATCTGTTGTTATTGCCGCTGGCGATACATTTCGGGCCGCCGCAGTAGAGCAGCTCCAAATCTGGGGTGAGCGCGCGGGCGTGCCTGTGCTGACAGCGCCGGAAGGATCTGATCCTGCCAGTTTGGCGTTTGACTCGATTACAAAAGCTCAAGCAGAGGGCGCGGATTTATTGATGATTGATACCGCTGGACGGTTGCAAAACCGTGCAGATTTGATGGAAGAGCTGTCCAAAATTGTGCGCGTTATTCGAAAAAAAGACCCTGATGCACCACATAACACCCTGTTGGTGCTGGATGCCACCACCGGTCAAAACGCTCTTAGTCAGGTCGAAACCTTTAAGAAGTTGGCGGATGTAACCGGTTTGGTTATGACCAAACTTGATGGGACTGCCAAAGGGGGTGTTTTGGTTGCCTTGGCCGATAAATTTGGTCTGCCAATCCATGCGATAGGGGTGGGCGAGCAGATTGATGATTTGGCCCCGTTTGACCCCGAAGACTTTGCCAAGGCTTTGACGGGTCAGGATTTATAAAAGGTGCAAAACCAAGGCGCAAGCATATTGGATGAAGCCATTCTCAATGCGTTAGCACGTTTATGACTGAGTGGATCATCAGCCTTGAGGGCACCGAGGCTGGCAACAGGTTTGCCATGGCGCTGGCCATTTCCGCAGCCTTTCTTCACGCCGTTTTTGGCGCTTTGCAAAAAGGCAGGCATGATCCCTGGTTAGCCCGCGGTGCAATTGACTTTGGGTATTTCACAATGGCGGCGCCGGTTGCCTTTTTCATCCTGCCCTGGCCTGAACCGGCCTTATGGCCCGTGTTTGGGTGGATGTTTCTAATTCACTTGATTTACAAGCTGCTTCAAGGTCATGCCTACACACGGGGCGCCTACACTGTGGTCTATCCAATTGTGCGGGGCTCAGCGCCCCTTTTTGCGATTGTGGGTGCGTTTTTGATGTTTGGAGAAACATTATCAGCGGTTCAGTGGGGCGGGGTTTTTGTGCTATTGTCCGGGATATTTGGTCTCGCCATCTTTAATGCATTTTACCTTCAGGCGGCGCGCGAAACTTTGTTTAGTGCACTTCTTTTTGCTGTTCCCACAGGCCTTTTTGTTGCGCTTTATACAACCTATGATGCGTTCGGAATTCGCTTGGCGCAAAACCCGATGACCTTTCTGGTTTGGTTTTTTGTCATTGATGGTGTGGCGTTACCGCCTTTTGCCTACTGGCGTTGGAAAAACATGGCAGTCCGACCACCACTGATCCCGCTTTTGCAACGTGGGTTTATCGGCGGCATTGTGGCATTTTTTAGTTTTGGGTCGATAATGTTAGCGACCCGACTGGACAAAGTCGGAGAAGCCGCCATATTGCGGGAAACATCGACAGTGTTTGCGGCAATCATTGGCTGGTACTTTTTAAAAGAAACCGTCGGGCCTTGGCGGGTTGCCCTTATGACGCTTATTGCGGCGGGAGCCGTTATTGTAGAAATCGGCAGTTGAGAGAAAAAGAAATGTCAGACAAAAACGGGTCGCCCCTGATAACTTCAACACTGGAAATTGGACCAGTTGCTGTTTTTTTTGCCATCTTTATTTGGCGCAAAGGGGAAACGGTCGTCTTTAATGGCATTGAGTATTCGGCTATTATTCAAGCTACCGCTGTTTTTGTCCCTTTGATGATACTTACTACATTTTTGGCTTACTTGGTGAATGGCCGCGTGTCAAAAATGCAAATTCTGACCCTTATAATGGTGACATTCTTTGGTGCATTGACGATTTTCTTGAATGATGAGCGTTTCATAAAAATGAAACCAACCTTGATTTATTTGTTGTTTGGCGGCGTGCTGACCTTCGGGCATCTGCGGGGTAAAAACTTCCTTGGGTCATTGATGGGCGAACGTTCCCCAATCCAAGATGAAGGTTGGGCCATCATCAGCCGTAGGATGACGATGTTTTTTTTCGCATTGGCGTTTTTAAATGAACTGATCTGGCGCACTCAAAGCAATGAAGTATGGGTATATTTCAAGACTTTTGGGCTAACGGCCGCCTTGTTCATATTTATGATTTTTCAGTACCCAGTTCTAAGGAAATATGGCGACTTCGAAGAGTAAGCAGCTCATAGATAATATTTATCTTTGCTTGAACAAAAGCTCTTGGGCTTTTTTATCAGCTTGTAGGTTGGACCGCCGTGCGGCTGCAACTGCTCTGCCGGCTTGAACTGCTGGGCGCGCTTTGACGGCTTGCAGCCAGCGATCAAGATTTGGTTTGTCATCAAGTATTTGCTGTTGCCCGCGCCACAGCGATACCCAAGGCCAAAGCGCCATATCGGCGATCGAGAAAAAATCACCTGCGACAAATTCGTGCGTCTCTAATTGTTGATTTAATATGGCATAGAGCCGACCTGTTTCGGCACGGTATCGGTCCTTGGCATAAGGCAGATCATTCGGAGGCGTCATAGCTGGCGCGTATTTAAGAAAGTGATGGGCCTGCCCGGCCATCGGTCCGACGCCCCCCATTTGCCACATAAGCCATTGATCGACAGCGACCCTCTCACGTTCATTCTGACCATGAAACAAGCCTGTTTTTCTGGCTAGGTATTGTAAAATTGCGCCTGATTCAAAAACTGATATAGGTGCGCCTTCTGGCCCGTCTGGATCAACAATGGCAGGTATTCGATTGTTGGGCGAAATATTTAAAAACTGTGATTTAAACTGATCACCAGCCCCGATATCAATAAGTTTTACCTCATACGGCAAGCCCATTTCCTCAAGAGCAATTGAGATTTTCCAACCATTGGGAGTGGGCCAATAATACAGCTCTATTGGTTTGGTCATTTTGCCCTCCTAAATAATTAACCCATCATAGAGGGCTTTTTTAGTAATGCTGCAAGGGGGAAAATAAAAAGCTCTAGTTTTTTCAATAAATCAATTGACGCTGTTTAGATTGTTTTTTTAAATCACTTGATCCCCGCGGCCGGTATTTCGTTTAGGCGGTATAAATAGGCAGTGCAAAAATAAATGATGAAATGTCAGATGTATCTAGACCACTGGGGAACGATTGGTCTTGGAGGTACTATATTTGCTTGTTGCTATGTGACACTTGACCGCTTGGTGGTGGGGACGTATACGCGGGGATGTGGCGATTTGTTACCGGATTGTGGGCCACGTTAAAAATTCCACTAAAAGGTCAGGAGGAATGCCCCCTTTCGCTTGACCGCGTTATTGGGGGTTTTTTTGAGCCTGATCGGCCCGAGGGATGCAATGAAACAAAATTTAGATAATCGGACCAAAATGGTCCACGCAGGTGTACGCCGGAGCCAATATGGTGAGGTAAGTGAAGGTTTGTTCCTTACTCAAGGGTTTGTTTATGATAGTGCCGAACAGGCTGAAGCGCGGTTTTTAGAAGCCGGAGAAGACGAATTTATCTATGCACGCTATGGCAATCCAACAATTGCGATGTTTCAAGACAGAATAGCCGCTCTAGAGGGGGCAGAAGATGCCTTTTCCACGGCGTCTGGCATGGCTGCAGTAAGTGGCGCACTTTGCGCAATGGTGAACTCTGGGGATCACATTGTTGCCGCCCGCGCGCTTTTTGGATCCTGCCTCTACGTTCTTGAAGAGGTATTGCCCCGATTTGGGGTGGAGGTCAGCTTTGTTGATGGGACCGACATAGCTGAGTGGCAAAGGGCTATCCAGCCCAAGACAAAAGTTGTTTTTTTCGAAACTGTGTCAAACCCAACACTTGAGGTTATTGATATTACGGCGGTCTCTGAGCTTGCACATGCGGTGGGTGCGAAAGTGGTTATCGATAACGTCTTTGCAACGCCTGTTTTTTCAAAAGCATTAAGTCAGGGGGCTGATGTTGTTGTATATTCGGCAACAAAGCATATTGACGGGCAGGGCCGGATGTTAGGTGGGGTTATTCTTGGCACAAAGGAATTTATACGAAAAACTGTTGAACCTTATATGAAACATACTGGCGGAGCGATGAGCCCGTTCACAGCTTGGGTCATGCTCAAGGGGCTGGAAACAATCGAGCTAAGGGTCCGCGCGCAGGCGCAAACAGCCAAAATTATTGCCGAGCGTTTAACGGGTCACGAAAAACTCTGCCGTGTGATTTACCCAGGTCATCCGACGCATCCACAACACGCATTGACTATTGCTCAGATGCAAAACGGTGGGACAGTTTTTTCTCTGGACGTAAAGGGCGGAAAAAAGGCAGCTTTCGAGTTTTTAAATTCTCTTGAAATTGTAATTATTTCCAATAACTTAGGGGATGCAAAGTCAATTGTCACCCACCCATCGACCACAACGCATCAACGTCTGCCCGAGGATCAGAAAAAGGCGTTAGGCATAACCGATGGCTTGATACGGTTTAGCGCAGGCCTAGAGCATCCAGACGACTTAATTGATGATATACTACAGGCACTGGAGAGTGTGTAATTCAATACAATTGACTGTAACGTTAGCATTAAAAGTGATCTGGTATGTCGCATCTGACGTATTGAACTACGCAACTGGATTTTAATTCGCTGATTGCATAGACTAGTAAAGAACCGCTCAGGCTAAAGGGGTTAAGGATGAATATTCACACTCGGACTGTGGAACAGAAACCAAGCCGTGATCAATTAAACGACGCAATGCGGGTATTGCGGCAATGGGTTGCACACTCTGACAGCGAAAAAGTTGAAACATTAGACGCGGAGATTTTATCGCGGTTTGTTCCCTCAAAATACCCAGATTTGTCAGCAAAATATCCATCAGGTTTCAAAGTGGATGAAACCTACAAAGCCAGCATGCCTGATTTGCAAAACGGTCCAAGCCAGCTGATAAAAGGCGAAAATCAACAGATACAACATGTTGGTATTTCGAATTTCAGATTGCCAATCCGATATATATGCCGCGATGGCGGTGAACAAACGCTTGAAACATCAGTAACAGGCACAGTGAGCCTTGATGCGGATAAAAAAGGGATCAACATGTCCCGGATTATGCGCAGCTTTTACAAACATGCCGAGAAGAAGTTTAGCTTTGATGTCATGGAAATGGCGCTTGATGATTACAAAAAAGATCTCGAAAGCTTTGATGCGCGGATCCTGATGAAGTTTTCATTTCCCGTGACAGTCGACAGTTTGCGGTCGGAGATTTCCGGATATCAATATTATGATCTGGCCTTGGAATTGGTCGATCATAACGGCGTACGTTCAAAAGTGCTGCATTTAGATTATGTCTACAGCTCAACCTGCCCCTGTTCACTAGAACTAAGTGAACATGCCCGCCGCGAGCGCGGCCAACTGGCGACACCGCACTCCCAAAGATCAGTGGCGCGTATTTCAATGGTGCTGAATGAAGGCAAGGTGCTTTGGTTTGAGGACCTGATTGACCTGTGTCGGACAGCCGTGCCCACCGAGACCCAAGTGATGGTGAAACGTGAGGACGAACAAGCCTTTGCCGAACTGAATGCTGCCAATCCAATTTTTGTGGAAGATGCAGCGCGACTGTTTTGCAAGCAATTGAAAGCTGATGCTCGGGTGGGTGATTTTCGCGTTATTGCAAGCCACCAAGAAAGCTTGCACAGTCATGATGCGATATCGGTTTTAACCGAAGGCAACACCTTCGCGCAGCATTCAATTGATCCTAAGCTGTTTGCAAGTTTGATCCACACTGGTTAGGCGCCTTTTGTCGATCCACTCTTGACAGTTCTTGGCGGAACAGCCAACGCTGACGCGCATGATTGACCTAAGACCTGTTGGATATGTAATCGGTATCTTGCTGGCCCTTTTGGGGGGGGCGATGGTGCTGCCGTTTCTTGTCGATTTGGCAGAGGGGCGCGGCCAGTGGATGGTTTTTGCCCAAAGTGCGATTATTACGGGTTTGTTCGGCACGCTGCTGGCGATTGCCTGTTCTAATGGGGTCAAAGAGGGCCTCACCATTCAGCAGACTTTTTTGCTCACCACTGGCGTATGGTTGGCCTTGCCGTTATTCGGGGCTCTGCCGTTTGTCTTTGGAGCAACAGAGGCCCGTTATGTGGATGCTTTTTTTGAAGCCATGTCGGGTCTAACAACCACCGGCTCAACGGTTCTCAGCGGATTGGAAACTCTGCCAAAAGGTTTGCTTTTGTGGCGCGGAATTCTGCAATGGCTGGGCGGTATCGGTATTATTGTTGTGGCCATGGTATTTTTGCCAGAGCTCAGAGTTGGCGGCATGCAAATCTTTAAGGCCGAGGCTTTTGATACATTGGGAAAAATTCTGCCCCGTGCAACCACCATTTCAATCCAGATATCCTTTATCTACGTTTCGATCACGATGGCCTGTATCGTGGCCTATTTTTTTGTCGGAATGTCCGCCTTTGATGCCACGGTTCATGCAATGACCACAGTGGCCACGGGTGGATTTTCAAATTACGACGCCTCGTTTGCCGCCTTTCCAGCCGCAGTGGAATATGTGGCGGTGGTGTTTATGATACTCGCGGCTCTCCCGTTCGTGCGTTACGTTCAATTGCTGAACGGCAATCAAACGGCAGTTTTTAAAGATGCCCAAGTGCGCAGTTTTCTGACGGTGATTTGTGCATTGGTTGTTATAACGGCTTTGATACTCTTGAGCTTTGGTCAACTGGAAAATGAAGCAGCGGTTCGAAAAGCCCTGTTCAATATCACATCCATTATTAGCGGCACTGGCTATGCCAGCTCTGATTATATGCAGTGGGGTAGTTTTTTAGTGACGCTGTTCTTTTTCATCGGATTGATAGGCGGCTGTGCTGGCTCTACGGCCTGCTCTGTTAAAATCTTTCGCTACCAACTGGTTTTTGCGTCGGTCAAAACGCAATTGATGAAAATCAAATCCCCAAATGGGGTGTTCGTGCCGCAATATGACGGCCGCGCAATTGATGATGAAGTGCTGAGTTCTGTGATGTCATTTTTCACCTTCTTTTTGGCAACTCTCGGGGCGGTTGCTGTCTTGCTGGGAATGACCGGGTTGGATTTTATCACCTCGCTTTCAGCCGCAGCCTCGGCCTTGGCCAATATTGGGCCGGGTCTTGGCCCAGAGATCGGGCCAACGGGAAATTTTTCTGGCCTTAATGACACTGCAAAGTGGATTTTGTCTGCGGCCATGCTGATTGGCCGTCTTGAACTGCTAGCGGTTTACGCCATTTTGACCGTTCAATTTTGGAGAGCATAAAGAGATGAAAAGACCATTAGGCGCACAAATTTCCCATTACCTTAAAAGTCAGGGTGTCGAGGTTATTTTTGGCATCCCTGGGGTGCATAATCAAGAAATGTACCGGGGCATTGAGGAAGCAGGCATTCGCCATGTGCTTGCGCGTCATGAACAGGGCGCGGGATTTATGGCTGATGGCTATGCGCGGGCAACGGGCAAGCCAGGTGTGGCCTATGTGATTACTGGACCCGGGCTGTGCAATATTATGACCCCCATGGGGCAGGCTTACTCTGATAGCGTATCAATGCTGGTACTCTCTTCGTGTTTGGATGAAACATCTGCGCGGCGCGGTCAGTTGCACCAGATGCTGGATCAGGCCGCTGCAGCCCGTACTGTATGCGATTGGTCCGAACCTGCCCATAGTGCGACGGCGGCCTATACATTGATTGATCGTGCCTTTGAAGAATTTGCGCACCAAAGAGCGCGGCCAAAACATATTCAGGTTCCGATTGCGCAACTTGAAGCGATGGCTGATCCGGGGCCAGCGCGCCAAGTGCCGGCGCAGCCTGTCAAAGGTAATGCAGCCAACCTGCCAGATGTTGCCGGATTGATCCAAAAGGCGAACAAACCGCTGTTTGTTTTTGGTGGTGGTGCCGTTGGCGCCAAGGTGATGCCCTTGCTTGAGAAAACAGGCGCTGCGGCCATTTGTACTTTTGCTGGACGGGGCGTGGTGGCGCCGGATTATCCTCTTTATCTCGGGGCGTGTTTGGCGCGGTCGAGTTCTGCGGATCTAATTGCAACGGCAGATTTGGTTGTGGTCATTGGCAGCGAATTGGCCGAAGTTGATTTGTGGCGCCCCCAATTGGGGCATAAGGCAAACTTGGTTCGTGTTGACATTGACCCTCAGGTGCTGGCTGATCCACAAAGTGCAAACATCCGCATTTTGATGCGGTCTAAAGACTTTGTCGGGCAGCTTACTGCACAGTTAGAGCCAAGCGATAAACGCACGGGCTGGCAGCCAGATGACGTCAAACAAGCAAGGCAAAAATGGACCGCTGAGATCGATGCCGAGTTCCCTGGTATTTTGCCGGTTTGCCGGGCCCTGCAGGAGGTTATGCCAGAGCAGGCGATGATTTATTCCGATATGACTCAGTTTGCCTATTTGGCAAAGGAAGTATGGGATATGCCAAATGCAGCCCATTGGCATCATCCCTTTGGGTTTGGCACTTTAGGCTACGCGTTGCCTGCTGCAATTGGCGGCGCTGTGGCGCGTAAGGATTTACCCACTGTTGCCATTGCCGGAGATTACGGGTTTCAATACACGCTGCCCGAATTAGGGGTTGCTGTTGAACTAGGTTTAAGTCTGCCGATCCTTGTTTGGGACAATACAAAGCTGAAAGCCATCGAGGATAGTATGGTTGCTGCCCAGATCGCACCAAATGCGGTTCAAGCGCTTAATCCGGACTTTAGTGCAGTGGCGCGGGCCTATGGCGCTGCGGCTTGCCGTCCAAAAACCCTAACTGATTTGCAATCAAAGTTGATCAAGGCTTTTGCAGAATCCCGTCCGACAGTCATCCATATGACCCCTGAAATGGGGTGAATATAGGGCTTAATCTTTCCAGCAATTCACCAGAGCAGTGATAGACCGCGCTTGCTTTGCCAAAAGCACATCTTCGATAGGCTTTTGGCCTGAATAGCTCTGGACAAAAATTCCTAAACTCGCAAGCCGGTCAATAATTTTTTGCGATTTAAGCGCCAGATGCACATTCTGTGGAAGACTACGAGGACCTGCCGAGGCGTCAAGCAGTAAACCCGACACTGCTCCAGCTTGGTTAAGGATGGGTCCGCCAACGTCACCTTTCGTAGCAGGTATCGACAGTCTTGTTATATCTTCATTGCCGTCCAAACCGCGCATCTCATCCACTCTTCCTTGCATAACGCTTGGGTAATCAAGCCGTCCCTCATATGAGTAACCTGCAGAAATCACTTGATCCGCTAAACCTAACGGCGCGCGGGCGAATTGGGCCACGGACAGAGGAACCAGTCTGCTTTCTGGCGCTAATATTGCAAATCTAGAAGCTTCATCGGGGTTTAGTATCTTTGCCTTGTAATTTGGCCGGATAGTGATTTCATCACACTGTTCAAGCCCGTTTGCATCGGTGATTACATGCCCATCAGATGTCGCAAAAATTCCTGATCTAGAAAATACAGGCTGCCTCAAATCTAATCCGAAAAGAGCGTCTACTTCTTCCAGGCTGCCGGCTCCGGCCGTTGGTTCTAAGACGCCTGAAATTATCTCGAAGCTGTTTTTGATATTGCTGAAAAGTCTCTGGCGCCGCGTATTATCATTAGATGGCCACACCAAGATATAGCCTTTGATCTCACCTTGGCTCATGAAGGCTTCGGCAGTTGCTGTAATTTGACTGTTCTGACCAGCAATAGAAAAACCATTCTCAAAAAGCTTGCGTGATCCATCCGGTGGCAGAATGCTTAACGTTTGCAGAGCCCGATAGAGTGCCCGCAGGGCGGCTTTGTTGCCCTTTTGTGAGATTACATAAGCCGACTGAGGACCGCCGTCTGTTGCTTTAAAATGCGCAAGTGGGGGGTCATAGTGAGAAAACTCAAGCACACCCATTGGTAAATTAATGACAACACCGGTTTGCAAATCGGTGATTTGCTCTATCCCCAACTCAACCAGTATTTGATCATATTGCTTTAGCAAAATATCACGCTGCAAAGTGGACAGGACCCCGGTTTGTGGAAACTGATTGGCGCCTTGCCATTCTTTCATTGAGTTCCGCGTACCGGTCCCGAACATGCCGTCTATAGAGGAACTATAGTAGCCCGCCCATTGCAACGCGCGCTGCAAATCTTTTTTTGAAGATGTGTCCAGGGCGGCTTCTGATTGTAGTGCTAGATCCAGCGTTTCATCCTCAGAGCGGTCAATGGTGCTAAAATCGTATCCTTGGACCACCTCAACCGCTTGAGACAATATATTTGCCGAACCACTCACATCCGTATTTTCAGCTGTTTGCGACCCGGTTGGCCAAATTTTTTGACGAAAATTGTCCCCTGTGGAAATAAAGCTATCGAAAGGAATTTCTAGTTCCGTTCTCAGATTTTGATACTCTAATTCTATCTCATCCTGTGTGTAGGGCCCGATGGCAATGGCATACCACCCAGACCCCAAAGAAAAAGCATGCACATTTGGCAATCGCCCTGCATATTTGCGTGCTCGATCTTCTGCTTCTAGAAGGCTGGGCTGCGCTTCAACTTGAACCCAAAGGCTATCATCAGCGAGTAAGAGGGTGGGTAGGAAAATCGCACCTGTAATCACTGATAAAATCTGACGCCACATAAATTCTCCAATTCTTACCCTTGGTGCCTCGTTTGAGTGCTTCAGAGGCCTAAGTTCGACTATTTTTTTTGATATGTAGCGCTCTGTGAAAAACAATGCCAGAGGTACATGAAATATCTATGCGGATTTTGCCTTAATTGGAGCTCTAAAGCAACGCAGATCAGTAGATTGATTGACCCTCGCCGCGGCTTTGCCTAAGTAGAGGCGAGCAAAGCCGTCACAGACAGGGCATTAGAGCAATGACACCCACCACGCCCACTTCTTTTCAAGATATTATTCTGCGCCTCCAAACCTATTGGTCGGCCAAAGGCTGCGCGATTATGCAGCCCTACGATATGGAGGTCGGGGCAGGGACCTTTCATCCTGCAACAACGCTGCGCTCGTTGGGCTCGCGGCCTTGGACCGCCGCTTATGTCCAGCCTTCGCGCCGGCCAACAGATGGCCGGTATGGGGAAAACCCCAATCGTTTGCAGCATTATTATCAGTATCAAGTGCTGATCAAGCCCAGCCCACCCGATTTGCAAGAGCTATACCTAGGGTCCCTAGAGGCTATCGGAATTGATATGGCCCTGCATGATATCCGCTTTGTGGAGGATGACTGGGAAAGCCCAACCTTAGGCGCTTGGGGCCTTGGCTGGGAAGTGTGGTGCGATGGCATGGAAGTATCACAATTCACCTATTTTCAACAGGTGGGCGGCCATGACTGCCATCCTGTTTCGGGCGAGCTAACTTATGGTTTAGAGCGCTTGGCGATGTATGTTCTTGGTGTTGACCATGTGATGGAAATGCCCTTCAACGATCCGCAAACCCCGATTGCATTAAAATATGCCGATGTATTCAAGCAAACCGAAGAAGAATATGCGCGGTGGAATTTTGACGTGGCCGATACAGATATCTTGCTGCGCCATTTCGAAGATGCCGAAGCCGCCTGTGCTTCCATATTGTCACAGGAACCGACCGATCCGAAAACTGGTAAACGCATTATCATGGCTCATCCGGCCTATGATCAGTGTATTAAAGCCAGCCATCTGTTTAATCTATTGGATGCACGTGGGGTCATTTCGGTGACTGAGCGACAAGCTTACATAGGGCGCGTGCGTGCCTTGGCTAAACAATGCGCAGATGCCTTTGTGATAACCGAAGCCGGCGGGTTTAGTGCATAATGGGGAAGTTTTTGGCGATAATCCTTGTGACCTGCGGCGTTGTCGCAGGCGGGGCGATGTATTATTTGCAAGTTTATGCTTATTACAGCACTGTTGTCCCGAACGGCGCATCAGATGTGGTTTTGACGCCGCTGGATGGCTCTGATGTCCAAGCGATTAACTACAGCGATTTTACGGCAATAGACTCTAACAGCTCGCCAATACGCTATCGTGCCTGCTTTACTGCCCAAAATACAGCCGATGAGTTAAAGGCGCTATACGTTTCCGTAACGGATGCAGAACCTTTGGTCGCGCCGGGGTGGTTTGACTGTTTTGATGCCGAAGAAATTGGCGCTGCCATAGAAGCCCAAAGCGCCACGAGTTTTCTATCGATTGAAAATGTATCCTATGGCATCGACCGTATTGTGAGTATACTCGACGATGGCCGCGGCTATGCTTGGAATAGGATCAACTCATGCGGCAAGATTGCCTTTGCCGGAAAACCCGTTCCCCCAAACTGTCCGACACCGCCCGAAAGTAGCTGATATGCCAGATCTTCTTATTGAACTTTTTTCCGAAGAAATTCCGGCCCGAATGCAGGCCCGAGCGGCGGAGGACTTGAAAACCAAGGTTACCAATGGTCTGGTCGAAGCCGGGTTGACCTATTCCGGCGCGGCAGGATTTTCGACACCCCGGCGCCTGACGCTCACTGTTCACGATTTACCAGAGGAAAGCCCTTTGGTGCGTGAAGAACGCAAAGGCCCCCGCGTCGATGCCCCAGAAAAGGCAATCGAAGGCTTTTTGCGGGGCACAGGTTTAAGCCGAGATCAACTTTCCATTCGGGATGAAAAAAAGGGCCAGGTATATTTTGCCACACTCGAAACACCTGGCCGGCCAGCGGCACAAATTGTAAGTGCTGTTGTAGAAAATGTTATTCGGAACTTTCCATGGCCCAAGTCCATGCGCTGGGGAAGTGGTTCCTTGCGCTGGGTTCGACCGCTGCATTCCATTGTTTGCCTGCTGAGTGACGAAAGCGGCGCAAACATCGTTGATTTAGATATTGATGGCCTGCAAGCGGGTGATAGCACCTGCGGTCATCGGTTCATGAACCCAAAGAGGTTTTCGGTTTCAAGCTTTGAAGATTATACCACCAAACTCAAACGGTCGTTTGTCATTCTTGATGCAACTGAGCGGGCAGAAACCATATGGCAAGATGCCAGCAATCAGGCGTTTGCATTGGGGCTAGAGCTTGTTGAGGATCGTGGCCTTTTGGCCGAAGTAGCCGGCTTGGTTGAGTGGCCAGTGGTGCTTTTGGGGCGTATTGAAGAGCAGTTCCTTGATCTTCCCCCTGAGGTCTTGCAGGCCTCGATGAAAGAGCATCAAAAGTTCTTTTCCCTGCGCAATCCCAAAACAGGCCGTATTGAATATTTCGCAACTGTCGCCAACAGAGAAACCGCAGACCAAGGCGCAACTATTCTGTCGGGCAACCAAAAGGTGCTCGCAGCACGCCTCGCGGACGCAAAGTTCTTTTGGGAAAATGACCTGCGTATTGCCAAATCCAAGGGTTTGACCCCTTGGACAGACAGCCTTGAAAATGTAACATTCCATAATAAGCTGGGCAGCCTGAAGCAGCGTGTGGATCGGATCGCTGGTTTGGCCATGCGCATAGCACCGTTTGTTGGCGCAGAGGCTGGCTTGGCTGGGCAAGCGGCGCAGGTGGCTAAAGCGGATCTGGCCTCGGAAATGGTCTATGAGTTTCCCGAACTCCAAGGTCTGATGGGGCGGTATTATGCCGGCGCCGCTGGTTTGCCCGATGCGGTTGCGCAAGCTGCGCAAGCCCATTATTCGCCATTGGGCCCATCGGACTCGGTTCCCTGCGAGCCGGTCTCGGTTGCTGTTGCATTGGCCGATAAGCTGGATATGCTCACTGGGTTTTGGTCTATTGGCGAAAAGCCAACCGGTAGCAAAGATCCATTTGCACTGCGCCGGGCCGCGTTGGGTGTGATACGTTTGCTGTTGGAAAATGGGATAACATTGCCCTTAAAAGAGGCTTTCTCGCTGGGTGGATCAAAAATTGATGCCTCTGATTTGCTCGGATTTTTTCATGACCGCCTAAAGGTATTTTTGCGCGACCAAGGGCTTCGCCATGATATCATTGATGCATGCGTATCCTTGGCGGGAAATGATGATTTATTGCTTGTGGTCAAGCGTGCAAAAGCGCTATCCGAATTTCTTGCCTCAGAGGATGGCGAAAATTTGGTGCAGGGGTTCAAGCGCGCCAATAATATTTTAACCCAAGCCGAGGAAAAAGATGGCGTTGAGTATTCTTACGGCGCAGATGTGAAATTTGCCCAAAGCGATGAAGAGCGCGGGTTATTTGCAGCTCTTGAGGCTCAATCACAAGTGATTAAATCGGCCTTGAAGCAAGAAGATTTTGCCAAGGCGATGCGTGGAATGGCTGCGTTGAGGGCGCCGGTTGATACTTTTTTCGAAGCTGTGCAAGTAAATACAGATAACGAAGTGGTGCGGCGTAATAGGCTAAATTTACTGAACCTCATTCGTTCCACCTGCCGGGCTGTAGCCGATTTGACAAAAATAGAAGGCTAAGCCCTTTATCTAAGGGAAAGCTTTTTCTTGCTTGCACAGCTAATCACTTTATGCTGCGCTGAAGAAAGAAGGATGCCGCAGTGCAGCACGAGCAATCAGATATAGCGCTGGTAACCCCAGACGCAGCAATTTCCGCCCCGACACATGGGGGGCGGGCCAAATGTTTACAGCGTTTGGTACGGCTTGAATTGCCAGTCCCCAAAACGGTTGCCCTGTCCTTTGATGTGGTTCAAGGTATTGCGGCCAATCAAATGCCTGATATGGGGCAAATATTAGATCATTTTAAACCAGATACTTTATTATGTGTTCGGCCCTCTTCCCAAAGTATTGACTGGGGTGGGCCGAAGGCAATTCTAAACATTGGCATGAACCATGCGCGGTTTTCGGCGCTTTCCGAAACGCTGGGCACAGAGGCTGCCGCCAAAGTTTACTACTGGTTTATACAAGCCTATTCCATTCACGTGGCGCGACTGGACCCTGAGATTTTCGATCATATCCAAGGGCAGGGGCAGGCGGCGCTTGAAGCTGCACTGCGCGCCTATGAGGATGAAACGGAAGAGGTTTTTCCGCAAGCACGTTCGGTACAATTGGCTGAAGTGCTGCGTTCTATGGCCCGCGCTTGGGAAGGCACCACTGCCAGATTGCTACGGCAGGCCAAAGGTGCGCCAGCAGATGCCGGCCTGGGGCTTGTTGTTCAAAAAATGGCCTTTGGCGTAGGGCGCGGCGAGTGTGGCTTTGGTGTGCTGCAATTGGTTGATAGCGATACAGGAAAGCCCAAGGTAGTTGGGCGATATCGCCGCCAAAGTCAGGGACGTGACGGATTAAGTAATAATGAAGGTGTTATGTATTTGACCCGCGATAAGCGCGGCCCGTCGCTTGAGGAAGCCACACCAGATATTCTTAAAACCCTGCAGGAGCAGGCGGCGCTTATGCGCCAGAATTTGTGCGAAGAAATGCAAATTGAATTTACCATCGAGGATGGAAATCTGCATATTCTTGATGGAATACGTGCGCAGCGCCGCGCCTCAGCAGCGTTGAGGATTGCTGTATCTTTGGCCAAAAGTGGCGTGATCTCCAAACAAGAGGCTTTGCTGCGAGTAGAGCCCGGATCTTTGGGTGAATTGCTGCACAGACAAGTACATCCAGATGCAAGCCGAGATGTTTTGGCGCAAGCCGTTGCCGCCAGTCCTGGGGCGGCCACCGGCCAGATCGTCTTTAGCGCCGAGGCCGCTCAGGCCAGCGCTGCGCGGGGCGAGCCTTGTGTTCTGGTACGCCGAGAAACCAGTCCCGAAGATATTCGCGGCATGCATGCGGCCTCTGCGGTGCTAACGGAACGCGGTGGAATGACAAGCCATGCTGCAGTGATCGGTCGTGGATTGGGACTTCCTTGCGTTGTGGGCGCATCGGCCATCCGCTTCCAGATCAGAAAACGGCAGCTGGTGACCCCTGATGGGCGGATATTCCAAGAAGGAGATGTTTTGACCATTGATGGCAGCAATGGTCAAATACTCGCAGGTGAGCCGCCAATGGTCGAGGCTGTGCTAGATGATGCGTTCCAATCTTTGATGGGCTGGGCCGATGAGGTTAGCGATATTGCCGTGCGGGCCAATGCAGATACGCCCGCAGATGCCCAGACAGCGCGTAATTTTAATGCTCATGGCATCGGATTGTGCCGCACGGAACACATGTTCTTCGAGGCGGATCGCCTAACGGTTATGCGCGAGATGATTTTTGCAAATGATAGCAATGAGCGCCGCGCCGTTTTGGACCGGTTATTGCCAATGCAGCGGGCAGATTTCATCAAGCTTTTTGGGATCATGCACGGCTTGCCGGTTTGCATACGCTTGTTTGATCCGCCACTGCACGAATTTTTACCTACTGATCGGGCTGGTCTTCGGGATTTGGCCGAGGCGCTGGACTTGCCTATGTCTGATGTAACACGCCGTGTTGAAGCAATGGGTGAATATAATCCAATGCTGGGCCTGCGCGGTGTTCGTTTGGGTATCACAGTTCCCGAAATTTATGAAATGCAGGCGCAAGCCATATTCGAAGCCACTATTGAATCTAAAGACGCAGGCGCGCCGGTGGTGCCGGAAATTATGATTCCATTGGTCAGCGCCAAGCGAGAAGTTGAATTGGTAAAATCACGCATTGAAGCAGTTGCAGCAAGAGTGCGGACAAATAAAGGTGTGGATTTTGATTATAAGCTGGGTGTTATGGTTGAAACCCCGCGCGCAGCGCTTAGAGCCAATGAAATTGCGATCAATTCTGCCTTTTTGAGCTTTGGGACCAATGACCTGACGCAAATGACCTATGGTCTGTCCAGAGATGATGCCGGTCGATTTATGTCTACCTATGTGCAACAAGGCGTGTTCTCGGAAGACCCCTTTCATACTTTGGATGTCGAAGGGGTTGGCGAACTTTTACGCCTTGGGGCAGAGCGCGCTCTTGCATCCAGTCCTGAAGTTGTGATTTCAATTTGTGGAGAACACGGGGGCAGCCCGGAAGCAATCGCATTTTGCCGGGATCATGGCTTTGATTATGTGTCATGTTCACCTTTTCGTGTTCCAGTGGCACGTCTTGCAGCAGCGCAGCTTGCAATCCGGGATCAGACAACTTAAATGCCCCCAAAGCGAATCGATCTGAGCATTTATCGGCAACTGGTTTTGGTAAAATATAGGTGCCAACCGCCGTTCTCATGATGGGGTCGACTGGGTCGAAAAGGTGAAGCGCAGTGATATTCCGACTATTTACTTTGGTCCTCTTAATCTGGGGGTCGGCAGCTTCGGTTTTTGCTGATGTGGCAGATACCTCAATATCCACGGCGATTGATCTGGATAGAAAATTTCGCTCTGCCCTATCCCCTTTGACCCTGAGAACGCTGATGCGTAATTCAGAAGAGGGCAATGAAAAACTTTATAGGCGTGATTATTTAGTGGCGATACCCGCGCCCAAAGGTGGCAAGCAGTGGGCATGTTTGGCTGAAGCGCTTTATTTTGAAGCTCGGGGGGAAGAGATTAAGGGACAGTTTGCAGTCGCAGAAGTGATCCTGAACCGGGTTGATAGTGTGGCTTTTCCATCGTCGCCCTGCGGCGTGGTGCATCAGGGTACTGGGCGACGTTTTGCCTGTCAATTTACGTATGATTGTGATGGTCGAGCAGAGATTATTCGTGACAAAAAGGCCTATGTGCAAGTGGGTAAAGTTGCACAGATTATGCTTGAAGGGGCGCCGCGACGCCTGACCAAAGGCGCGCTTTATTATCACACCAAATCCGTTAACCCGAGATGGGCCAAAAGCTTTTCCAAAACAGCGACTATTGGTAGTCATTATTTCTATGCGCCACCTCAAAAAATTGCCAAAAGTAACTGAATAAGGCAATGTGTGACGTAGTTGGCGCTCTGGGTGCCGCGCTTGGCCGAGGCACGCTTCAACGCCTTAGCCTATCACTGTTGAGTGAAACAATTTTGGGTTTGGTATGATGACCAATGAAATTCGGCTCGCTTTTGCGCATCCCTTAGAACGGTCAGAAGCCAGCTCAACAAAGGTATTAGATAGAATTTCGTTGCGAGATCACGTTGTAGAGGTTGAAATTGGCGCCTTTCAGACAGAGCGCGGCACAACCCAACGCATCTGCTTTAATGTTGTCGTAGAGGTAAAGCCCGCCGGTAAAGCTGTCGATGATGTGGATCGTATTCTGTCTTACGATAAGGTGACCGATGCTATTTCCTATGAGTTAGAGCTTGAACGCTTGAATCTATTGGAAACACTGGCTGAACGTGTCGCAGAACGGATATTGCTTGAACCGCAGGCTTTGCGGGTTTTTGTTCGGATCGAAAAGTTAGACCGTGGTCCGGGGGCATTGGGGGTTGAAATTGTTCGCGACCGTCAGGATATTGCGCAACTCGCAGAGCCGGATGCAGGAGAGAAACTGCAACCGCGTTTGGTTTACCTGTCAAATCCTGCCATTGCCTGCGAGTATTTGACTGGGTGGTTGGACAGTTTGAGCGCTTCAGATATCCCAGCGATTTTATGTGTTGGTCTGCCTGAGGAAGCTGGGCCAGAGGCTGCGAATTCTGCTGTTGCACGGCGCATTGCCCTTTTGGCGATCGAACAAAATGCTTGGGTGTTGGCAGAGCGCGACAGCCGCTGTGTTGTAGTGGCTTCAAAAACTGAATTGGACTGGTCGATAAAGAACGGAATGATCAGCGTATGGTCGCCTTCAAAAATGGTATTGGATGCCACCCATCCACCACAGGCTGATGCCAGTGATGGGGTAGGGCTAGCGCAGTGGCTTGCAACGGTTTTAGAGGCGCAGGACATGGTGTTCGTTGGCGAAGAATTCTTGGAAAAAAAGGACTTTAGCGCTCGGGCTCAAGCCATAGGACCATCCCTTTTACAAGGCTTGAAGTAGGGCGATTTTTAACCCAAATTAACGTATGGAAAACTATTATAGACCGATCCTTTCGACCGACCAAATGCGGCCCGAGCAAGCACTTAGTTTTGCCGGTGGCCCATTGTGGTTTTCCCATGCCGAGAAATTAAGCCGCAGCGAGCCTGCTTCGGTTTTGCCAGCGCAAGAGGTGCCTAGCAACTGGCTGAAAACTTGGACCTGCCATAGGCCTCCGATCATGGGAATGTCTTTTGCGATGCCAAAAGTCATGGGCATTCTGAATGTGACCCCTGACAGCTTTTCAGATGGCGGACAGTTTGCCAAAAGCGAAAGTGCTTTCAGAGAAGCCCGTGAAATGGTCAAAGCAGGGGCTGATATCATCGATGTTGGCGGCGAGTCTACGCGGCCAGGCGCTGACCTGATTGCCAGTGATGTTGAAATAGACCGCACTGTGCCCGTGATTAAGAAGGTGTCGCAAAACCTGTCCAAACCAATCTCGATCGACACGCGTAAAGCGGCGGTTGCAAAAGCGGCGGTGGCTGCAGGGGCTGGATTGGTCAATGATGTTTCGGGATTTACATTTGATGATGCACTTCTAGAGTTTTGTGCATCCAAAAAATTGCCGGTCTGTGTGATGCATGCGCAAGGAGACCCTACAACCATGCAAGATCAGCCGAACTATGCAGATGTTTTGCTCGATATATACGATTTTTTGCACTCCCAAATTGCAAAACTCATCACAGCGGGCATTTCCAAAGATGCAATCATTGCTGATCCGGGCATTGGATTTGGCAAAACCTTGCAGCATAATTTAACTTTACTGAACAAAATCAGTATCTTTCATGGCCTTGGTGTGCCGATACTACTTGGGGCCTCGCGAAAGGGGTTCATTGGCAAGGTGAGCGGCGAACAGGATGCCCAGAACCGCGTTGGGGGTTCTATCGCAGCGGCCTTGACGGCGGTGTCACAAGGGGTGCAAATAGTCAGAGTGCATGACGTGTCACAAACACGTCAGGCATTGACGGTATGGCAATCTATTACATTAGGATCATTTGATGGCGCGTAAATATTTTGGAACTGACGGCGTCAGAGGGCGCGCAAACCAATATCCCATGACGGCAGAGATTGCTTTGCGTATTGGTGCAGCCGCCGGGCAATATTTTCGCAATGATGACAACAAAGTGCACCGCGTTGTGATCGGCAAAGACACGCGGCTATCGGGCTATATGTTTGAAAACGCGCTCACGGCGGGCTTAACCTCTGCCGGGATGAATGTGCTTTTGCTTGGCCCTGTGCCGACACCTGCGGTCGG